>JBDTIE010000092.1:0-3124 GCA_039936515.1 Rhodanobacter sp.
ATCCAGGATGACCGTGTTGCCGGGCGCCAGAAACCGGAATCTTGGACTGGCGGGTCGACGCATTATGCCGTCGAACACGCCAGATGATCAACGCCACGATGTGAATGAGCAGTGACTGAAACCCGCCCGTGTGCCTGCGGGCGGCATCTGCTGACGTGGAGCGTCAGTTTGCGCTGACGCGGTTGCCCTCTGGCCGCTCATTGGCCATCGGGCCAAAGCGGCTGCGCGCGACAACCACGGCCTTTACTGCAACACGCGTTTGAGTATTTCGGCCAGGTTCGGCGAAAGTGCAGGGCGGTCAGCCAGCGCCTGGATGGCCTCTCGCGCCTGTTCGCGGCGCTGCGGTTCCAGCCGATGCCAGCCGTTGAAGGCCGTGGCCAGGCGCGCGGCGATCTGCGGGTTGAGCGCGTCCAGCATGCGCAGACGCTGCGCCAGCAGGCGGTAGCCGGCGCCGTCGGGGCGATGGAAACCGCTGGGATTGCCACGTATGAATGCCCCGATCAAGGCATTGATGCGATTGGGGTTCTTCCAGCTGAAGGCCGGATCGGTCTCCAGTGTCAGCACACGATCCAGCGCGATTTGTCCGGGTACTTGCGCCTGCACCGTGAACCACTTGTCCAGCGCCAGCGCGTTGTGTTCGTGACGGCTGCGGAATTGCGCCAGCATCGGCGCGGCAGCGGCCAGATCCACGCGCACCAGCAGCGCCAGCGCCGCCAGCCTGTCGGACATGCCGGTGGCGGCGGCGAACTGGCTGCACGCCAAGTCCCAGGCCTGCGCTGGATCCGTGCGCGAGAGCAGTTCCAGCACGCGCCGCTTGAGCCGTCGACGGCCATGGCCTGCTCCGTCCAGCGCACTGCGCTCTTGGGCAGCCAATGCCTGGTAGCGCTGCGCCAGCGCGGCCGCGCCGAGCTGATCGGCCAGCCGCGACTGCAGTTGCTCGCGCAATGCGTGGATGCGTTGCGGGTCGACCTGCGATTCGCGTTCGGCCAGTTCGGATTCGGCCGGCGGCGCAAGTATTTCGGCCAGCAACGCATCGTCAAGGGTGTTGGCTGTGAACAACCCGGCCAGTGCCGCGCACCAGCTGTCCAGCGCCGGCGCGGCGCCGCCATCGCGCGCCTGCTCGTAGGCAAGCGTGGCCAGTTGCTGGCTGGCTTCCCAGCGGTTGAAGCCATCCGGGTCGTGCCGCACCAGCACGGCCAGGTCCTCGGCGCTGGCCGCGCATTCCAGGATCACCGGCGCGGAGAAGCCGCGCAACAAGGACGGAATCGGCGCGCACGGCACCTGTGTGAACACGAAAGTCTGCTCGGCGCGTTCCAGCAACAGCACTTGCTCGGTGCCCGCCGCGGCCGCATGGCCGTCCCTGTGCAGCGGCAACATGCTGCCATCAGGCGCGAACAAGGCCAGCTTGACCGGGATGGGCAATGCCACGGCGGGCGCCGGCGCGGCGCTGCGCAATTCCTGGTGCAGGGTGAGCGTGTAGGTTCGTGCGCCGGCGTCGTAGCTGCCATGGCAGCGCAGGTGCGGGGTGCCGGCATGGGCGTACCAGGCCAGATTTGGTCGCAGGTCCACGCCGTTGGCATTGCCCAGCGCGTCGATGAAGTCCTCCAGCGTCGCGGCGCTGCCGTCGTTGCGCGCAAAGTAGTTGTCCATGCCGCGGCGGAACGCCTCCGGTCCGAGCTGGCCGGCCAGCATGCGCACCAGCTCGGCACCCTTTTCGTAGACGGTGGCGGTGTAGAAGTTGTTGATCTCGCTGTACTGCGCCGGACGCACCGGATGCGCCAGCGGGCCGGCGTCCTCGGGGAATTGCGTGCGACGCAGGATGGACACGTCCTCGATGCGCTTGAGCGGCGCGGAGTTCATGTCCGCGGCAAAGCTCTGCTCGCGAAACACCGTCAGGCCTTCCTTCAGCGACAACTGGAACCAGTCCCGGCAGGTCACGCGGTTGCCGCTCCAGTTGTGGAAATACTCGTGGGCGACCACCGACTCCACGCGCCGGTATTCGTCATCGGTGGTGCTGTCGATGTCGGCCAGCAGGCACTTGGTGTTGAAGACGTTGAGCCCCTTGTTCTCCATCGCGCCCATGTTGAAGTCGTGCGTGGCGACGACGTGGAATACGTCCAGGTCGTAATTTCGCCCGTACGTCTGTTCGTCCCAACGCATGGCGCGCACCAGCGCGTCCAGCGCGTAATGGCAGCGGTCGATCGCGTCCGCTTCGGCCCAGATCTTGATCTGCACCGCGCGGCCGTCGGCGGTGACGTAGTCGCGGTCGATGTGCTCCAGGTGCCCGGCCACCAGCGCAAACAGGTAGCTGGGCTTGCGATGCGGGTCGACGAAGCGCGCCCAGTGCCGGCCATCGGGCAGTTCGCCGCGGCCGTCGGGATTGCCGCCGGCCAGCAGCACGGGAAAACGCTGGCGATCGGCACGCAAGGTCACCCTGTAGCACGACTGCACGTCCGGACGGTCGAAGAAATAGGTGATGTGGCGAAAGCCCTGCGCCTCGCATTGCGTGAGCAGGAAGCCGGATTGCCGACTGCCGGAAAGATAGAGCCCCTCCAGTGCGGTATTGGCCGCCGGCGCGATGCGTACGCGCATGTCCAGCACGCTGCCATCGACCGCGCCGTCGATCTCCAGCGTGGCGGTGCCCTGGCGATAGGCCCCTGGCGGCAACGGCTC
Source organism: Rhodanobacter sp. (assembly GCA_039936515.1). Lineage (GTDB taxonomy): Bacteria > Pseudomonadota > Gammaproteobacteria > Xanthomonadales > Rhodanobacteraceae > Rhodanobacter. The sequence continues at coordinate 2,674 of JBDTIE010000092.1, forward strand.
ACCATCGAGCGCGATGGACAGAAGCTCCAGGCCTTCGCCATCCAGCACCAGTGGCGCGGCGGCGTCGTTGCAACGCAACTCCATGTGCGAGACGACTTCGGTATGGTCGATGCCAAGATCGAAATCCAGCGTCACGTTGTCGACGCGCCATGCCGGGGCGCGATAATCGACCAGGCGCACTGGCTGCGCGGCGGTATCCACAAGCTTGTTCATGGTTGACCACAGGGGGACGGAAAGGCGCGCAGGCTAGCATGTGCGTGCTTTACGCCCGCCGTACGGAGAGTCCGCATGTCACGATATTCGGCCACGCAAACCCGGCTCGGCACGCAGCCGGTGGTGGTGCTGCACGACAGTGATGCCGCGCGCGAGGTGCGCGTGGCGTGCCACGGCGCGGCCTTGCTCAATTTCACGGCGCGCGCCGGTGACGGCACGCGGCGCGATGTCGCCGCCG
>JBDTIE010000093.1:0-14206 GCA_039936515.1 Rhodanobacter sp.
GGCCTGAACCTGACCGCCGCCGACACCGTCATCCACTACGACCCGTGGTGGAACCCGGCGGCTGAAACCCAGGCCACGGATCGCGCACACCGCATCGGCCAACGGCAATCAGTGTTCGTCTACCGCCTGATCTGCACCGGCACCGTCGAGGAAAAGATCCACGCCCTGCAGGCACGCAAGGCCGACCTGGCCCAGGCCGTCCTCGACAACGGCGGCGCCACGCAGCGCCTGCGCTTCGACGAGGCGGATCTGGAGGCGTTGTTCGGTGAGCTGTAACGGGCGCGCTCGCTCAGCCAAGCGCTGACTCGTCGCAGCGCGCTTCTACTGGACGGATCTCGCAGCCCAGCGCAGACCGGCATTGACGACGCGGGGCTGCCGTTGACCCGTCGGGCATCCGCAGGAGGGCGGGCTCAACGCCAGGGATCAATCAACGGAATGCCGCAGTGCTCGAAGTCACGTACGTTGCGCGTGGCCAGCTCGGCGCCACGCGAACGCGCGATGCCCGCGATCATCGCGTCGGACTGGCTGCTCGCGCGTCCTTGTGCGCGGCTTGCCACCGCAATCGCCGCATGGGCATCGGCGGCCTCGCCGTCATAGGGCAGCACATGCCCGGCAAGTCTCTGTTCAAAAAGACGGCTCAATCCGCGCTGCAGGTCGCGTCTGCGCCGACCTTCGGGCATGCACAACAGGCCGAACAGCAATTCACCACGCGTAACGGCCGTGGTAAACAGGCTGTCACCGGGCAAAGTTGCCACCCAGGCCATCACCTTTGGATCCGGCGCAGGCTTGAACAACTCCGAAATGACATTGGTGTCCAGCACGATCATCAACTGAAGTCCGGCGGCTCGCGCATGGGTACACGCGCCGGCAAATTCAACTCGATGCCGCCATAGGGTTCCACCATCGCGCGGATGCTCTCCAACAGCGACTGCCCGCTCAACGGCTCGGCCTGCAACGCGCTGCGCAGGATGCTTCGCGCCTCCTCCTCCATCGAGTGGCCCTGTCGAGCCGCGCGCAGTCGCAAGCGCGCCTTCAGCTCATCGTCCAGATTGCGGATGGTCATGGTCGCCATGGGCACGCCCTCCAACAGTGACTGCAATGATTGCATTGTAATCACTTGGCGCGAACACAGTCACGCCCGTTGCCAACCAGGTCAAGCCTGCGGTGTGAACACCACAGCTGCCGCAGGCGCAGTGGCATTTTGTCAACTTGAGCGGTTCGCCAACACATCCCCGCGCGAAACAGACCACTCCTTGTTGGTTTCAACAGGTCGAGCGGCCCCTGCCCGTGTTCGGCGCTCGCGGTTATTCGAAGGTGAACGGTGGCCATGCGTGAACGCGCGCTTGCCTCCAATTTCACACAGCGCCACAACGCTGGCGGCGAGACTCGGCGGCACAGTTCGCGGCGATGGCCTTGGGCTGGCGCGCGACTGGCGTTACGTGACACCCCCTCCCACAAAAGGACACGATATGAAGACCAAACTGATCCTGGCGGTTTCCGCGGCGCTGGCGCTTACCGCTGGCATGGCAATGGCGCAGTCCACGGATGCCGGCGGCACCTACCAGCAGAAGACGGTGACCACGACCACCACAACCAAGCACATCGCTGGCTCCAATGCCGACTGGTACAAGACCGGCGGTGTGGTGCCGACGCAGTACCGTGCCGGTGACTACGTGGTGACCGAGTGGAAGACGGCGAGCCTCTCGCCGCCCACGGCCGGCAACCACTGGATCCGTGGCGCCAACGGCGATTACCTGTTGGTCAATGAGACGTCCGGCGAGATCTCCAGCATCGTCCACGCCGGCAACTGACCCCGGCGTTTGCACCCCGAACCCCCGCCGCGGCGGGGGTTTTTTTTGCGTCAGATGTGCGCCAGACGCTGGCGCTGGCGCAGCAGCCGACGCTCGCGGCGTCGCGCTGCCCAGCTTTTGCGGCGTTCGGCCAGGCACGAGAAGATCACGTACAGCGCCGGCGTGCTGAGCAGGGTCAGGCTTTGCGAAATCAGCAGCCCGCCGATCAGCGCGATGCCCAGCGGCCGGCGCAGTTCGCTGCCTTCGCCCAGGCCGATGGCGATGGGCAGGGCGGCAAGGATGGCGACCATGGTGGTCATCATGATCGGCCGGAAACGCACGATGCAGGCGTCGCGCACGGCGTCCAGCGGGCGCATGTGGTGCTCGCGCTCGGCCACCAGCGCAAAGTCGATCATCATGATCGCGTTTTTCTTGACGATGCCTATCAACAGCACCAGCGCGATCTGCGCGACCACGGACAACTCGGTATCGGTGATCCACAGCGCCAGCAACGCGCCGGCGCCGGCCGCCGGCAGCGTGGAGAGGATGGTCACCGGGTGCAGCAGGCTTTCGTACAGCATGCCCAGCACGATGTAGACGGTGAGCACCGCGGCCAGCACCAGCCAGCCCATGCCGCTTTGCGAATCCTGGAAGCGGCGGAAATTGCCGCCCATGCTGACCTTGATGTCGCCGGGCATGCGCATGTTCTTGGTCGTTGCGGTGATGATGCCCAAGGCCTCGCCCATGCTCACGTCCGGCGCCAGGTTGAAGCTCAGCGACATTGTCGTCATCTGGTTTTCGTGGGTGATCTGCGAGGGCGACAGCCCCGGCTCCTGATGTGCCAGCACCGTCAGTGGCACCATCTGTCCGCTGGCCGCGCGCACGTGGATGGCATCGATCGACTCCGGCGTGGCGGTCTGCTCCGGCAGCGCGTTGACCACCACCTTGTACTGGTTGATGTCCGAGTAGATGGTCGACACCTGGCGCTGGCCAAAGGCGTCATACAGGGCGCCGTCAATGGTGCCGATGGACACGCCCAGGCGCGCGGCCTTGTCGCGGTCGATGACGATGTTCTGGCGCAGGCCGCCTTCGTCGATGTCGGTCCCCACGTCCATCAGCTTGGGATTTTTCTTCAGTTCGGCCTGCAGTTTCGGCAGCCACTCCTGCAGGCCCGCCAGGTCGTTGCCCTGCAGTGACACCTGGTATTGCGCACCCTGACTGGTACCACCACCGCCACTGGGCAAGTCCTGCACCGGGCGCAGGCGCAGGTTGAGGTCGGGGTAGTTGGCGGCCTTGGCGCTCAGCCGCGCCAGCACGGCAAAGGTGTCGTCCTTGCGGCCATCGGCGCGGGTCTTGAGGTCGATGTTGAACGAACCGCTGGTGCCCTGCCGGCTGCTGCCCAGGCGCGAGCCGACGGTGGCCACGTCCGGGTCGGCCATGAGCATGGCGGTCAGCCGCTCCAGCCGATGCTTGCTTTCCTCGAACGACACCGTGGCGCTGGAACTTGCGCGACCCCAGATCAGGCCGGTGTCCTGTTGCGGAAACAGCCCGGTCTTGACCACGTTGAGAGGAAAAAGGTGGCCACGATCAGCAGCAGCGGCGTCAGCGCAAACGACAGCGCGTGGCGCAGCGAGAAATCCAGCGCGCGGGTGTAGGTGCGCAACAGGCCGGCGTGGAAGCGGTCCAACCCGCGCGCAAGGCGTGTGGGTGGTCGCGTGCTCGCGGTGTGGCCGCTGAGGAAACGCCCGCACAGCGCCGGAGTCAGCGTCAGCGACACCGTGGCCGACACCACGATGGCTGCCACCAGCGTCACCGCGAACTCATGCATGAACATGCCAGTGACCCCGCCGGCAAACAGCAGCGGGATGAAAACCGCCACCAGCGAGGCGGTGATCGAGACGATGGTGAAGCCGATCTCGTGCGCGCCCGCCAGCGTGGCGGCCATGCGTGGCATGCCCGCGTCGATGTGGCGAATGATGTTCTCGATCACCACGATGGCGTCGTCAACCACGAAACCAATGGCAATCACCAGCGCCAGCAAGGTCAGGTTGTTGAGCGTGTAGCCGAGCACGTACATGGTCACGAACGCGCCGGCCAGGGACAACGGCACGGTGGCGGCGGCGATCAGCGTGGGCGCCAGGCGACGCAGGAACAGTGCCATGGTCAGGATCACCATGGCAAGCGAGATCAGCAGCGTCGCTTGCACCTCGTGCAGCGAGGCGCGGATGGTCGGCGTGCCGTCGAAAAACGGCGTGAGCTGCGTGCCCGGCTGCAGGTAGTTGCGCAGCATCGGGACCTGTGCCTTGACCAGATCCACCGTGGCGATGACGTTGGCGTCGGCCTTCTTGTACACATACATCAACACTGCCGGCTTGCCGTGGAACCAAGCCGCCTGGTATGCATCCTGCTGGCCGGCGTAGACCCGGGCCACGTCCTGCAGGCGCACGGGCGTGCCGCCGCGGTTGGCAATCACCAGTTCGGCGAATTCCTCGGCGGTGTGCAACTGCGTGGTGGCGCTGACCGCCATCGTGGTCTTGCCGTCGGACAGGAAGCCCTCCGGCGACGTGACGTTGGCGGCGCTCAGCGCATTGCGCAATTGATCCGGCGACAGCCCCATCGCATTCAACGTGCGCAGGTTGACGTCCACGCGGATGGCCGGCGTCGCCGCGCCGGCAATCTCCACTGACGACACGCCCTTGAGTTGCCGCAGGCGCTGCGCCAGCAAGGTGTCGGCGGCGTTGTACAGGTCCGCCGCGGACTGGGTGTCCGAATTCAACGCAAAGGCAATGATCGGATCGTCATTGGGGTTGGCCTTCTGGTAACTGGGTGCACCGTTGAGGCCGGCGGGCAGGTCCGGCGCCGATGCGTTGATCGCCGCCTGCACGTCACGCGCGGCCGAATCCAGGTCGGTACCGCTGCGAAACATCATGAAGACGAAGGTGCCCCCTTCGGAACTGGACGAGCGCATGGTCTCGATGCCCGGCACCTGGCCCAGGTGCCGTTCCAGTGGCGCGGCCACGGTGGAGGCCATGGTGCTGGCGTCGGCACCGGCCTGGCTGGCCTGCACGAAGATCGCCGGAAACTGCATGTTCGGCAGCGCCGCCACGCCGAGCAGGAAGTAGGCGATCATGCCGCCGACAAACAGCCCGATCGCCAGCAGCGACGTGCCGATCGGCCGCCGGATGAAGGTGCCGGAAATGTTCATGCGCCGCGCTTGATCATGATGCCACTGGAATGGGGGGCGATCGCTGTCTGGATCATCCCACGCTCAACGTTTGACGCGGCAAAAGGTTGAACGCCTGGCCACCACGGCGGACGCCGCCGACATCAGCCGCGGCACACATGCATGCGACGGCGGGCAGTGCCCGCCCTAGGTGTGACCTTGCGCCAACGCAGGGCGGGCACTGTCCGCCAACGCCATGAGGGCGTTCGGATCGCCCGTGAGCCGCGTACCCCCGTCGCATCACGCCAAGCCGTGCTGCGCGTGGCGCAGCGCACGCTGCTCGCGGCGGTGCGCCAGCCAGTCGGAGAAACGCTCCATGTACAAATAGATCACCGGCGTGGTGTACAGCGTCACCAGTTGCGACAACAGCAAGCCGCCGACGATCGACACCCCCAGTGGTCGCCGCAGCTCGGCGCCGATGCCGTTGCCAAGGGCCAGCGGCAACGCGCCGAGCATGGCCGCGGCGGTGGTCATCATGATCGGACGGAAGCGCAACAGGCACGCGCGGCGGATGGCGTCGTGCGCGTTCATGCCCTTGCGTCTGGCCTCGATGGCAAAGTCGATCATCATGATCGCGTTTTTCTTGACGATGCCTATGAGCAGCACGATGCCGACGATGCCGTCCACCGACAAACTCATGCCGCAGATCAGCAGCGCCAGCAAGGCACCGACGCCCGCCGGTGGCAAGGTGGAGATGATCGTCAGCGGGTGGATGTAGCTCTCGTACAGCACGCCCAGCACGATGTAGATCACCACCACCGCGGCCAGCAGCAGCAGCACCTCGTCGCCGATGGAGGAGGCGAACTCCGCCGCCTTGCCGACAAACTCGCCGCGCACCTGCGGCGGAAAGTCCTGCTGCGCCTCCACCGCATGGATGGCATCGACCGCGTCAGACAGCGAATACCCCGGCGCCACGTTGAAGGCGATGGTCACCGCCGGCAACTGCTGCTGGTGGCTGACCACCAATGGCGCGCTGGTGACCTTGGCCGTGGCCAGCGCCGACAGCGGGATGGTGCCGCCGCCGCCCAGCTGGAAGCCGACGTTGCCGGTGTTGCCGATGCCCGAAGGCGTGGCCGAGTTGCTGGATTTCAACTGGCCGAAGCTGGTGGCATTGCTGCCGGTCAGCGCGCCGCTGCCGTTGCCGCGCACGGTCAGCTTGTTCAGCAGGTCGTCGCTGTTGCGGAACTCCGGGGCCACTTCCAGCACCACGCGGTACTGGTTCAACTGGGTGAAGATGGTGGAGATCTGGCGCTGGCCGAACGCGTCGTACAGCGTGTCGTCGATGGTCTGCACCGGTACGCCCAACCGACTGGCCTTGTCGCGGTCGATCGTGAGCTTGAGCGCGTTGCCCTGGTCGGCCAGGTTGTTGTCCACGTCGGCCAGTTCCTTGCGCTGGCGCAACGCCTCGGTCATGCGCCCGGCGTAGGTCGCAAGCTCCGCGGAGTTCACGTCCGACAGCGTGTACTGGTATTCGGTGGCGGACACGCGGCTGTCCAGCGTCACGTCCTGCACCGGCTTCAGATATAGCGCGACGCCGGCAATGTTTGCCGCCGTCTTCTGCAGCCGCGGCAGCAGCTTGTCCAGGCCTTCGCGCTCGCCGCGATCCTTGAGCACGATGGAAAGCTGGCCCTGATTGATGGTCGGGTTGATGGTGCCGGCACCGATGAAGGCCGCCACGCCGGCCACGGCCGGATCGGCGCGCAGCGCCTCGGCCACGGCCTTGGTGCGTATTTCCATCTGCGGGAAGGCGACGTTCTGGTCGGCCTGCACCACGCCGGTGATGATGCCGGTGTCCTGCTCCGGCAGCAGGCCCTTGGGGATCATGATGTACAGGATCACCGTCAGCACGACCGCCAGGGCGGCCACCGCCATGGTCATGCGCTGGTGGTCGAGCACCGTGTCCAGCGTGCGCTCGTACAGGCTCACGGTGCGCATCCACAGGTCCGGCTTCTTGCCGGCGGCGGCGGCCACCTCGTGCGCGTCACTGCCTTCGGGCAGCTGATCGGGCTTGAGCAGGTAGGCGCACATCATCGGCGTCAGCGTCAGCGACACCAGCATGGAGATGGTCACCGCGATGGTCAGCACCCACGCAAACTCGTGGAACAGCCGGCCGGTGACGCCGGGCATCAGCAGCAGCGGCAGGAACACCGCCACCAGCGACACGGTCAGCGACAGCACGGTGAAGGCGATCTCCTTGGCGCCGATCTCGGCCGCTTCCAGTCCGCTCTTGCCTTTTTCGATGTAGCGCACGATGTTCTCGATCATCACGATCGCATCGTCCACGACAAAGCCGGTGGCCACCGTCAGCGCCATCAGTGACAGGTTGTCCAGCGACATGCCGGTGAAGGACATCACCCCGAACGTGCCCAGCAGCGACAGCGGCACCGCCGTGGCCGGAATGATGGTGGCCCACAGCCGGCGCAGGAACACGAAGATCACGCCGATGACCAGGAACACGGTGAGGATCAGCGTGAATTGCACGTCGCGCACCGAGGCGCGGATGGTGACCGTGCGGTCGGCCAGCACGTCCAGGTGCACGTCCGCCGGCAACACGCTGCGCAGCTCCGGCAGGATGGTGCGGATCTGCGCCACGGTATCGACGATGTTCGCGCCCGGCTGGCGGCGGATGTCCAGCAGCACTGCCGGCTTGCCGTTGGCCCACGCCGCCAGCTGGTCGTTCTCCACCCCGTCGACCACCTTGGCCACGTCGGACAGGCGCACCGGCGCGCCGGCCTTGTAGCTGATGATGGTGTCCTTGTACTCGGACGCGTCCTTGAGCTGGTCGTTGGTGCCGATCGAATAGCTCTGGGTCTTGCCGTTCAACGTGCCCTTGGGCGCGTTGACGTTGGCCTGGGTCAGCGCACTGCGCACGTCCTCCAGCGTCAGCCCGAGGTTGGACAGCTGGCCGGGGTTGACCTGCACGCGCACCGCCGGCCGCACGTTGCCGGCGATCGACACCAGGCCCACGCCCTGCACCTGCGACAGCTTCTGCGCCAGGATCGAGTCGGCCAGGTCGTTCACCTCGCGCAACTGCCGGCTGTCGGAGGTGAGCATCAAGGTGAGGATCGGCGCGTCGGCCGGATTCACGCGGTTGTACACCGGCGGGTACGGCAAGTTGCCCGGCAGCGTGCCCTTGGCCTGGTTGATCGCCGCCTGCACGTCCTGCGCGGCAAGGTCCACGTCGCGGTCCATGGCGAACTGCATGATGATCGTGGACAGCCCGGCGGAGGAGTCCGAGCTCATCATCGTCAACCCGGAAATCTGCCCCAGGTTGCGCTCCAGCGGCGTGGTCACCAGCGAGGCCATGGTGCTGGCGCTGGCGCCCGGATACTGCGTGGTCACCACCAGGCTAGGCGCCTCGATCTCCGGCAAGGCGGAAACCGGCAACTCGCGGTAGCCCAGGATGCCCAGCAGCAACACCGCCACCATCAGCAGCGAGGTGGCGATCGGCCGGCGAATGAAAATTGTCGAAAAGCCCATGACTATCCGTTACCCGTTGAGCCCTTGCCCGGCGCGGGCGTGAGCGCCGCGCCTCAAATGTGCACCAGCGCCGACGCTGCCGTGCCTCTGGCGGCGACGCAGATCATCAGCGACCGCGGCGTCCGCCACCCTTGGCGTTCTGCTTGGCCTTTGACATCTCCGCGGCGGTGGGCGCGGCCGGCACCTCGCCGGGCTTGAGCGCGTTGACCTAGCTGCCCGGCTTGAGGCGGAACTGGCCTTCGGTAACCACGCGCTGGCCCGCGCTCAGTCCGCTGCCGATCATCACGTGGCTGTCGCCGACTTCGCCGGCAACCACCACCGGCTGCATCTTGACCGTGCTGTCGGCCTGCACCAGATACACATAGTCGCCATCAGGTCCGCGGCCCACCGCCTGCGCCGGGATCACCAGGCCGCCGTTGACGGTGTTGACCAGCAACTGCACGTTGACGAATTGCCCCGGCCACAGCGCGTTGTCGGCGTTGGGAAACTCCGACTTCAGGCGAAACGTGCCCGAGGTCGCGTCGATCTGGTTGTCGATCACCCTGAGCACGCCCCCGGCGGCAATCGGATGCGCGTCGGTCTTGTCCAGCACCGCCACCTTGAGCGCGTTCGGGTCGGCCTTGACCGCCTGTCGCACGACGTCCAGGTTCTGCTCCGGCAGGGCGAACATGACGTTGATCGGGTGCAGCTGGGTCAGCGTCACCAGCGCGCTGGAGGTGCTCACCACGTTGCCCGGGTCCACGCCGCGGATACCGGCCAGGCCGTCGATCGGTGCGATGACCTTGGTGTAGTCCAGTTGCACCTTGGCGTCACGCGCGGCGGCGGCATCGGCTGACACTGCCGCCTGCAACTGGTTGGAAGTATTGCGCAGGGTGTCCAGGTCCTGCTTGGAGATGTAGCCCTTGGTCGCCAGGTCGCCGCTGCGCGCCAGGTTGCTGCGCGCGGTGGCGAGTTGCGCCTGGTCCTGGCGTTGGCGCGCGACAGCCTGGTCATAGGCGGCCTGGTAAGTGCGCGGATCGATATGCGCCAGCACCTGGCCCTTCTTCACCGGCTGGCCTTCGACAAAGTCCAGGCTCAACAACTTGCCGCCCACTTGCGGGTTCACGGTGACAGTATTGAGCGCCTGCACGGTACCCAGGGCCTTGAGGTACACCGGCACGTTCTGCCGCACCACCGGCACCACGGTCACCGGCACCGGATCCTTGTCGGCATCGCCACGCATGCCCTTCTTGGCCGCGCCGTCAGCGCCGCCGGCAGCGGGCTTGTGCAACACGCGATAGCCCACGACGCCGATCACGATCACGGCAATCACCACCAACGCGATCTTCCAGAAACGCGACATGCAAAAACTCCCGGGACTTTCGTTCGTTACTTGCCATCAGGCCGATGCCGGCAACGCGGCAGGCAAAGGCATCATTGCGAGGGGAAACACGGACGTGGCCGGCGGCGCACGGTTTGCTTCATCGCGGACGAAGCATAGGGGTACACCAACGGCTTTGGACAATGCCGGTTGACATGGGGCAGGCATGACCGATGGCATGGTGCCGGCCCCGGCCGGCCGAGCCCCGGCACTGAAACTTGGCCCCGCCTTCGTTTATAATCGTTCGCCGTTGCCCGCCCGTTCTGGTCGGCCGCAACGACGCCGGCACGCTGGACCAGCCACTGGGGCTCTCCGCCTTGCCACTGAAAGGAGTACGTGCGTGAGCGGTCCCATGAACAAGTCCGACCAGACCACCGTGCGCCAGTTCGCCATCATGATTGGCTTGCTGGGCCTGGTTGCGCTGATGCTGATCGCCACCGCGATGATGGTGTACCGCCACGAGCCGAAGGAAACCAACCCCAACAAGCCGGCGCAGGTCACCGCGCGCATCGCCCCCGCCGGTGGCGTCTATGCCGGCGACACCGGCCGCGCGGCGATGCAGGCTGCAGCGGAGGCCGCGGCCAAGGCTTCGGCAGGTGAGGTCGCCTATGGCGGCACCACCGACGGCAAGGAAATCTACGACCACTTGTGCACCAGTTGCCACGGCAGCGGCATCGCCGGCGCGCCCAAGACCGGCGACAAGTCGCGGTGGGCACCGCGTATTGCCGAAGGCATCGACACCCTGGTCAAGCACGCGATCGAGGGCTACCACGGCCCGGACGGCAATTTCATGCCGCCCAAGGGCGGCAACCCGGCGCTAACGGACGAACAGGTGACCAACGCCGTGCATTGGCTTGTCGACCAGGCCAAGTAAGCGCCGTCCGTTTTGCGTCACGCAAACGCCGCCCTGCCCGGGCGGCGTTTTTCGTTGTCCGCACCCCGCGCGCCGGCCAATCCACGACGTGCGACGGCGGCCGACGCTCAACTTCATCGCCCGCCCGTGCTCTGCTAGCGTGCGAGCCTCACCCCGACGTCTTTCTACGGAACCACCATGCCGCCACGCCTTCTCCCGCCCGCCATACTCCTGCTCGCCGCCGCGCTGCTGGGCGCGTGCGCCAGTACCCCGCACAAGGTCGCCGTGCCTGATGGCGCGCGCGCAAATGTGGCGATCCTGGAGACCACCGACATCCACGCCAACGTGCTCAGCTACGACTACTACAAGCTGCGCGCGGACGAGTCGCTGGGTTACGAGCGCACGGCCACGCTGATACGCCGGGCGCGTGCGGAGTTTGCCAACAGCTTCCTGTTCGACAGCGGCGACACCATCCAGGGCAGCGTGCTGGCCGACTACCAGGCGCTGGCACGCCCGATCGGCTGCGGCCAGGAGCTGGCCATCTACAAGGCGATGGATGCCATCGGCTACGACGGCGGCACCGCCGGCAACCATGAGTTCAACTACGGCCTGGGCTTTCTGTCGCAGGTCACCGGCACGCCGATGAACGTCGATGGCGGCCGGCATGAGCGCTGCGCCGGGCCGCACTTTCCGCTGGTGCTGGCCAACGTCTTCAGCGCGCGCGACGGCAAGCCGATCTTCCAGCCGTGGACCGTGGTGACCAAGAACATCGAGATCTACACCGAAGACGGCAGCAAACTCACCGTGCCGCTGAAGGTGGGCATCATCGGTTTCACGCCGCCGCCGATCATGCAGTGGGACAAGCAGAACCTGGCCGGCAAGGTCACGGTGATGGGCGTGGTCGAGGCCGCGCAAAAGTACGTGCCGCAGTTGCGGGCGCAGCATCCGGACCTGGTCGTGGCCATCCTGCACGGCGGCCTCAACACCGCCCCGTACACCCCGCAGATGGAAAACGCCGGCTGGTACCTGGCCGGCGTGCCCGGCATCGACGCGCTGCTGCTTGGCCACTCGCACACGCAGTTTCCCGGCCCGCGCTATGCCGACATGAAAAACGTGGACGCCAAACGCGGCTTCGTGCGCACCGTGCCGGCGGTGATGGGCGGCTTTTTCGGCAAGGACCTGGGCGTGATCCAGCTGGTGCTGGACCGCAAGGACGGGCGCTGGGTGGTGGACTACAACGAAACCCACAGCGAGGTGCGGCCGATCTGCAGCAAGCCGGTGGACAAGCAGCCACCCGTCTGCGTGCCGGCAGACGCGACGATCGCGCCGCTGGTGCGCCAAGCGCATGACGCGACCATTGCCTACGTCAACACGCCCATCGGCGAGAGCACGCTGCGCATGAGCAGCCACTTCGCCGACGTCGGCAACATGACCGCGCTGGCCCCGGTCAATGCCGCGCAGGCCGACTACGTGCGCCGCGAATTGCCCATGACCCATCCGGAGCTGGCCGACGTTCCCGTGCTGTCCGCCGCCGCTGCGTTCCGCACCGGCTTTGGCGGCGCCGACGACTACACCGATGTCGCCGCCGGCCCGCTCACCCTGCGCAGCGCCGCGGACCTGTACTTTTATCCCAACACGCTGACCGCAGTGCAGACCGACGGCGCCGGCGTCAAGGCCTGGCTGGAAAAATCCGCCGAGCGCTTCAACCGCATCGATCCAGCCAAGGCCGGCGAGCAGGCGCTGATCAACAGCCGCTTCACCGGCTACAACTTCGACCAGCTGCAGGGCGGCATCGCTTACGTCATCGACGTGTCCAAACCAGCGGGACAGCGCATCACCAGGCTGACCTACCACGGCAAGCCGGTGACACCGACCCAGCGCTTCATCGTCGTCACCAACAACTACCGCGCCAGCGGTGGCGGCCACTTCCCCGGACTGGACGGCAGCAGCATCGTGCTGGCCGCGCCCGAAGGCACGCGCGAGATCCTGGCCAGGTGGCTGCAAGCGCAGAAGACCATCACGCCGGCCACAATCAAACCCACGTCATGGCATTTCGCCCCGCTGAAAACCCGCGGCCCGGTCGTGTTCAGCGATGCCGCCAACAAGGTCGACGTGGCCAAGGTCGCGGGGCTGACGAATATCCGCCAGTTGAAAGACAACGGCGACGGGACGGCGGTTTACGCCATTGATCTTTCGCGTTGACGGTTGGCGCGTGACGCCAGCCGTCGTGGAGCAAGAGCGTTTGCGCGCCGTCGGCGCGCGAGTGACTTTCTTTGCGTTCCCAAAGGGAGCAAAGACCGACTCAACTGAACATCTGCTCGCGACCCCAGGGCGACGGTCGCGACTGTCCGCTTTCGAGAGCGCTGGTGATCGGGGAGCCATGGCCCAGCATTCCGCTCGCCGTCGGCGAGTCGCTTGACACCCATACTTTCATCCTGTTTCGTTCGCTTCATTTGGCGATCCGCGCCGCGAGCGCCTCGTTCAAGGCTTCCCGTACGCGTTGAGTGAATGACTAGCCGACGTGACCGTCGTGGACCAGGACGCTTTCGAGCTTATCGAGTTCGCGTAATCGGCAGAGTCGTGCCCGCATCGCGCTCTTCCGAATGTGCTTCGTCCGCCTATCCATGTACCGCTGTGGTGACGCTTTTTGAGGGATATTGGTCCTTTCAGCCACTCACCTTCTGTTGCATCATGCGGTGCATGAATCGCGTCGTTGGTGATTCTTGCGGACAAGGTTCGCCACGAAACCCGTTGAACAGAAGCGATCATGCAGAAAACAGTTGCGAAAAGAAGTGGAGCCACGCGTGATGTCGCATTTTTTGTTTTTCCCGGCTTCCAGATACAGGATCTGAGCGGGCCTCTGGCCGCCTTTGATATGGCGGGAAGGACCAGCGTTGGCAACCCATACCGATGCCATGTCGTTTCACTGAGAGGTGGTGGCGTCGTGAGCTCTTCAGGTCTGGAGGTCGTTACCCGAAAGATTCGATCAGCCGCTTACGACACCTTCATCGTCTCAGGAGGGAGCATATCGGGTGATCTACCCGATCTGCTTTCGATGTCACACCACCTAAGCAAGGCGGCGGCGAAAGGAACACGTCGTATTGCAAGTGTATGCACTGGCGCGTTCATTCTTGCTGCTGCTGGCCTGCTTGATGGCCGTCGTGCCACCACGCATTGGAAATATACGAAGCGACTTCAACGCGAGTTTCCCGGAATCAATGTTGAGTCCGATCGCATTTTTACAAAGGACCGAGGTATCTGGACTTCGGCCGGCGTCACGGCCGGAATTGATTTGGCGCTGGCAATGATCGAAGACGACCTCGGCAGCCCTGTATCCCATGCCGTGGCGCAAATGTTGGTCGTCTATCACCGTCGCCCGGGTGGGCAATCGCAATTCTCGGCCATCGCTGATATGGAACCCGAGTCAGACAGGATCCGGGAGGTTCTGACTTATATGCGCGAGCATTTGAATGAGCCGCTGTTGACCGAACAGCTGGCTT
>JBDTIE010000094.1:0-4262 GCA_039936515.1 Rhodanobacter sp.
CAGCGTGGCCATCCACTCCGACGCCGGCGAGGGCTTCGCGCTGCTCGATGGCGACACCACCATCGTCAACGGCAGCAACGCCGATCTCGCCGCCGCCAGGCGTCTGCAGCGGGACGGCAAAGCCAGCGTGTGGTTTCGTCGCGGCGACAAGGCGTACCTGGTCGACGATCCAGCGTTCGTGGGACGCGCCAAGGCCGCCTATGCGCCGGTCGACGCACTGAGCCGGCAACAGGGTGAACTGGGTGACAGACAGGGTGCGCTGGGTGGCAAGCAGGGCGCGCTGGGCGCACAACAAGGCGAGCTCGGCGCCCGCCAAGGCCAACTCGCCGGTCAACGCGCCATGCTGGCCGGCCAGCGGGCCATGCTCCCGGCGCGATCCAGCCAACCTATGCACGCTGCAGAGGTGGCGGCGAACAGCGCCGCGGATGAGGCCCGTGAGCAGGCGCTCGATCGGCAACAGGAAGCGCTCAGCCAGCAGCAGGAAGCGCTGGGCCGGCAGCAGGCCGAACTCGGCAAGCAGCAAGCGGCACTTGGCGTGCAACAGGAAGTGCTGGGCAAGCGTCAGCAACGCGCCAGCGACCAGGCGGGTCGACAGATCCGGCAGTTGCTCGACGAGGCCATCGCCAACGGCGTTGCAAAACCGACTTCGCGCTGACCGTGCGGCTGACCGACCCTTTTTCCACACGGGAGAGCCCCGCTCACGCGATACGACGTGAGCGAAGCGCAATGGTGCTATCGCGCGCCGCTCAGTTCCACGGCCACGCCTTGAGCTTGTACTCGTGCGGCGGGGTGTTGCCGGCCAGGTAGCGGACGAAATAGTCCCAGCGCCGGCGCGTGACGTAAGGCGTGGCTTCGGCGTAGCTGTGGCGGGCGTTGGGGATCAGCAGCAGGTCGAAGTCCTTGTTGGCCTTGATCAGCGCATCGACCACCAGCAACGTGTTTGACGGCGGCACGTTGTCGTCCATCATGCCGTGCACCAGCATCAGCCGGCCCTTGAGGTTTTCCGCAAAGCTCTGGTTGGCCTGCGCGTCGTAGTTGGTTTTGCCGTCCTTGTCGGTGACAAGCAGGCCCTGCCACTTCTCGGCCCAGTCGTCCTCGTAGTTGCGATTGTCGTGATTGCCGCTCTCGGCCCAGCCGACCTTGAAGAAATCCGGGTAGTGGAACATCGCGCCGGCAGTGGCATTGCCGCCGCCGGAATGACCCCAGATGCCCACGCGGTCCAGGTCGATCCACGCATGCTGGGCGGCAAGCTGGCGGATGGCGGTGACCTGGTCGGGCAGCGTGTTGTCCTCGATCCTCTGGAAATAGGCATCGTGAAACGCCTTGGAGCGCCACGGCGTGCCCATGCCATCCACGGCGATGACGATGAAGCCCAGTTCCGCCAGCGCCTGGTGGTCGCTGCGCGCGGCCGAAAAGCTGCGACCACGCACGGAGCCGGTCTGCGGGCCGGGATAGACGTAGTCGATGATCTGGTACTTCTTTGCCGCGTCGAAGTGCGTGGGTTTGAACAGCATGCCGTACAGGTCGGTCTTGCCGTCGCGCGCCTTGACCGTGAACGGGGCCGGCGGCACCCAGCCGGCGGCCGTCAGGCGGCTGATGTCAGCGCTGGCCAACTTGGCCACGGTGGTGCCGTCCTGGGCGCGACGCAGTTCGCTGACCGGCGGGGTGACGGGCGTGGACCAGGTGTCGACAAACAGACGTCCATCCGGCGACAGCACCACGCTGTGGTCGGCGGCCTCCGGCGTCAGCAACACCGGCGCGCCACCATCCAGGCTGGCCTTGAACAGTTGCTGGTAATACGGGTTGACGCCCGGCGTGCGGCCGACACCGCGGAACCACACGGTGCGCGTCCTGGCATCGACCTTGAGCACCTCGGTGACGTTGCCCTCGCCGCTGGTGATGGCGTGCTTGAGCTTGCCGCTGGTCAGGTCGTACAGATACAGCTGGCCCCAGTTGCTGCGCTCGGAAAACCAGATCGCCTCGTTGGTTTCCGGCAGGTAGCGCCAGTTGACCGCGCCGTTGCCGCTCTCGTAATACGTCGGCACCACTTCCTCGAACACCGTGCGCACGGCGCCGGTGGCCGCATTGGCGATGCGGAACCATTCGTGGCGGTGATCGCGCGAGGTGGAAACGAAGGCCAGGGTCTTGCCGTCGTCCGCCCACTTCACGTCGTCCCAACCGCCGTCCGGACCGCAACTGACGTCATCACACAACGTCGACCTGTGCTGGTCCGGCGGCATCTTCAGGCGCAGCACGCTCTTCGCCGCGACATCGATGATGACGCGCTCGATCATGGTCACGTCCTTGTCGCCGACCAGCGGGTATTTCCACTTTTTCAGCTTCGGGTGACCGATGTTGGTGCTGACCAGGTACATCTCCCCGGTCTTGCGCTGGTCCTGCTGGAAGGTGGCGATCTGCTTCGAGTCCGGTGACCACTCGAGGATGGCCTTGTCCGTGTGCTTCCAGCCGGCGTTGTCGGTGGCGTAACCGAAGTCTTCCACGCCATCGGTGGTGAGCTGGGTTTCCTTGCCGCTGGCGACGTCGCGCAACCACAGGTTCCAGTCGCGGATGAAGGCCTCGGTGGTCTTGTCCGGCGACACCACGCCAGGCGCGCGATCCTTGTCCGCCGCCACGCACTGGCCAGTCGCGGCGCGCAAATCGCAGGTCAACTGCTTGCCGTGCGCGGTGATCTGCATGCGTCCATCAGCCAGCGCGGTGTATGCCGTCACCGGCAGTTTCTTCGCATCCACCGGCTTGTCGCTGGTCTTGGCCAGCGCCGCAGCGAGTTTGGCGTGGTCGAACAACGGCGTGGATTGAGCGCTGGCGGTGTCCATGCGCACAAAATGGTCGCCCTTGGCATCGTGGTCGCGATACCAGAACTGCGTGGCGTCCAGCCAGGTCACCTTTTGCAGCGCGTGATCGACCAGCGGCACGGTGTTGTAGCCCATCATGCGCTCGGCCTGCGCGTAGTCCGCGGCCGCCAGCGTGCGGCCCTGCGCTGCCACCCCAGCGGAAAGCATGCCCATCACCATCGCGCCGAGCAACCGCGTCTTGCCGATCCTGGTTTGCACAAACAAGCCTCCGTCCGAAGGTGAAGCGGCAGTCACGCACCGCATGTAAATTCCGATGCTAACGCGGAACACCGGCGCAGGCCCGTGCCGAAAGATCGACGCGGCATGCTGTCGCGCCCGCCCGGGCCGCGGCGGTGGTGGCGTTAGACTCCGGACGATGAATACGCTCGAGCACTCGCCGCTGGGCAAATCCAGCCACTACCAAGGCGGCTACGATCGCTCGCTGCTGTTTCCTATAGAGCGCGCGCCCAACCGCGCGGCTATCGGCATAGGCACGCCGCTGCCATTCCGCGGCGTGGACATCTGGAACGCCTATGAGTTGTCGTGGCTGGATGCGCGCGGCAAGCCACGCGTGGCGCTGGCGGAGTTCCGCGTGCCGGCCAGCTCGCCGGCGATCATCGAGTCCAAGTCGTTCAAGTTGTATCTCAACGGCTTTGCGCAGGAGCGCATCGCCGATGCCGCGGCGCTACAGGCCACATTGGCCCGCGACCTGGGCGACGCCGCCGGCGCCACGGTGCAAGTCACGCTGCGCGATGCGCGCACGGCGCTGCATGCCATGAGCGACCTGCAAGGCGACGCGCTGGACGAGCAGGACATCGAAATTGATCACTACGGGCCGCCGCAGGCGGATTTCCTGCACACGCCGCACGCGGTATCGGAACTGAGCGAGACGCTGGTGTCGCACCTGTTGCGCTCGAACTGTCCGGTGACCGGCCAGCCGGACTGGGGCAGCGTGCAGATTGCCTACACCGGGCCGGCGATCGACCATGTCGGGCTGCTGCGCTACCTGGTCTCCTTTCGCAACCACAACGAGTTTCACGAGCATTGCGTGGAGCGCATCTTTGTCGACGTGCTGGCGCGCTGCGCGCCGCGCGAGCTTAGCGTTTACGCCCGTTACACGCGCCGCGGCGGGCTGGACATCAACCCGTTCCGCAGCACCGGCGACACCTGTCCGCCCAACGCGCGCACGCCCCGGCAGTAAGCGCCGCGCCCCGCTTACCGGAGAGATCCATGCAGCACACGCCACCTGCCACCGAACGCGACCAGATCAGCCATGCATGGCTGCATCGCGCGCTCGCCGACCTCGGACAGGAAGCGGCGCGGTCGGCAGATACGCACCTGCTCAAACTCAATTTCCCCGGCTTCCCCGGCATTGACTTCTATTTCAAGGACGAGGCTTCCCATCCCACC
>JBDTIE010000095.1:0-2614 GCA_039936515.1 Rhodanobacter sp.
TGAGGGAATCGCGGCTGAAGCCGCTCCCACAATTGGCACGCGCCAGACGAGGGCGAAGCCGTTGGTGTAGCGCAGGTCGGCATAGACGAAACCGTCGGCATGGCCGGCCATCAGTTGCGGAAATACATCGAGAAAGCGGCGTAGCCGGCGCCCGGCCTGGTCGCGGTCGCCAATGACGATCTGCGCGCCAGTGGCGGTGCTGACACTCCAGCTGCCGCGCTCAGTCAGCGCCACGCCGTGGATGTCCAGATGCGTGCGGGCAAAGGCCTTGCGCGTCTCGGCATAGAAGCTGACCACCTCGGCCAGGCGCGCATCCGGGCCGCGCAGGTCGGGCAGGTCGGTGTCGTGCTCGGCGTCGGCAACGCTGAACACCGCGCCCTGGCGGCTGACGAGCTGCTTTTCGTTCCAGCGCGCAAATGGCTGGCGCTCATAGATTCGCAGCACCAGCGTGTCCGGCCAGCGCTTGCGCGCCTCCACCGACTCCACCCACGGCAGTGCGGCAACGGCCTTCTGCACGGCGTCCAAATCCAGCGCAAAGAAGCCCTTGTCCAGCCGCGGCACGACCGCGGCGCGAATTTGCGCGGCGTCGACATGCTTGAAGTCCGCCTGTACGGTCAACTGCGTCACCGGCCAGCTGTGCACGGCAAACCAGCCGCGCAGCACGCCCACCACCGGCAGCACGACCAATGCGATGGCCAGACACCACGCGATGGGGCGGAAGCTCATGGCACGCCTCCGTTGCCAGCGTCGGATGGGAAACTGGTTTCCAGCACCCGCCAGCACAGTTCCTGATAGTTGATGCCCGCGGCGGCGGCGGCCTTGGGCACCAGCGAGTGCGAGGTCATGCCCGGGGCGGTGTTCACTTCCAGCAGGAAGTTGTGGCCGGTGCCATCGCGCATCACGTCGACCCGACCCCAGCCGCTGCAGCCCACCGCGTCGAACGCGGCCAGCGCCAGTTCGCGCAACGCATCCTCGTCCGCCCCTTGCAGGCCGGGGCACAGGTACTGCGTGTCCTCCGCGATGTACTTGGCGTTGAAGTCGTAGAAGGCAGCCTTGGGCACGATATGGATGCTCGGCAGCACCTGTCGACCAAGGATGGCAACAGTGAGTTCGGCGCCCTCGACCAGCGTTTCCATCAACAGGTCACCGGGGTAGCGCGATGCCAGCGCCACCGCCTGGTCCAGCTCATCGGCGCTGAACACGCGCGTGACGCCGACGCTGGAGCCTTCACACGCCGGCTTGACGATCAGCGGAAAGCCCACTTGCGCGGCCGCCGCCTGCACGTCCGCCCCGCGTGGCAGGGCAGCGAATTCTGGTGTCGACAGGCCTAGCGACTGCCACACGCGCTTGGTGCGCGGCTTGTCCATCGACAGCGCCGAACCGAGTACACCCGAGCCGGTGTACGGCACATGCATCGCGTCCAGCGCACCCTGCAAGACGCCGTCTTCGCCACCGCCATGCTGGCCGTGCAGGATGTTGAACACGCGCGCATAGCGGCTGTCACGCAACGCCTCCAGCAGTGCCGGGATGCCATCCACCGCATGCGCGTCCACGCCGCGCGCACGCAACGCCGCCAGCACGTTGGCGCCGGAATTGAGCGACACCTCGCGCTCGGCCGAGGTGCCGCCCATGACCACCGCCACTGCGCCGAAACGCGCCGGATCGGTGATGCGTGGGGCGCTGGGTGCGGTCATGACGCGCCTCCGTTGCTGCGCAACTGGCCGCTGGCGGCGATCTCCACCGCCATCGCACCGATATCGCCGGCGCCCAGCAGCAGCAGCAGATCGCCGTCACGCAGCAAGGTGGGCAAGGTTTCGCGCAGCTGCCGCGGGTGGTCGATCAGCACCGGGTCGACCTTGTTCCGGCCGCGCACCGCACGCGCCAGTGCGTGGCCGTCCGCATTTGCAATGGGTGCCTCGCCGGCCGGATAGACGTCGGTGAGAACCAGCACATCAACCTCGGCCAGCACGTTGGCGAAATCGTCGAGCAGGTCACGTGTGCGCGTGTAGCGGTGCGGCTGGAAGGCGACCACCAGCCGACGCTGCGGCCAGCCCCCGCGTGCGGCGGCAAACACCGCCGCCAGCTCGCGTGGGTGATGACCGTAGTCGTCAACGAGAAGTACGTGGCCGCCATCAATGGCGATCTCGCCACGGCGGTGGAAGCGCCGGCCGACACCCTGGAAGCCCTGCAATGCGCGGGCGATGGTCTCCGCCTCGATCCCCAGCTGCCAGCCGATGGCGGCGGCCGCCAGCGCGTTGAGCACGTTGTGCTCACCGGGCAGGTTCAGGCACACCGCCAGGGGCTGGTCACGGCCGGGCAGCGCCAGGTCGAAATGCATCTCGAAACCATGCTGGCTGACGTTCAGCGCGCGCACGTCGGCATCCTCGCTGGCGATGCCGTAGGTCATCACCCGCCGCGCCGTGGTTTTCGCCAGAGCGGCAACTTCGGCGTCGTCCGCGCACAGCACGGCCAGCCCGTAGAACGGCAGTCGATGCAGGAAATCGGCGAATGCGGTCTTTACCCGCGCGAAGTCCCCACCGTAGTTTTCCAGGTGGTCGGCGTCGATGTTGGTGATGGCGGCGATCACCGGCGACAGCAGCAGGAACGAGCCGTC
>JBDTIE010000096.1:0-2651 GCA_039936515.1 Rhodanobacter sp.
AATGCCCGTTGTGAGATAGGTCGTCGTATTCGCGCCGTTGCCGGGGTTGCCGAAAAGCATGCCGTTGCTGTCCGACAGGAACGGCGGTGCGTAGCGGCCGGACCAAGCGCCTTGCACGGCTTGGCCGTCCGCTGAAAACTGGACGGTGATGCCGCTGGTGGTCATGCCGCCAGCATGCCCGGGCACAACGCCATCGAAACTTTCGTAGCTGTTGCCGGTGGGCACGCCGCCGATGGAGGCGCTGACGTTGACCGGAACGGTTGTCGCTTCCGCCGCCAGACACAGGCCAGCTGCCAGGACGCCAGCCGCAAGCAGCGCCGGAAGGCGCGGCGTTCGCGCGCCGTGCTTGGATTTCGAGTTCAAGTCTTTCCCCTGTGAGATACGGCGGTTTGACACACGCTCCTGCGTATCCAGGATCGGCGCGTCCTTTTCCGACCCGGGACAAGATAAGCAACGTTCATGCCAGTTCGGGGTAGCCACATACGGCGAAGCGCCGATCAACTGCGTGGCAAAAGGCATGTTGGGTTTTCCGATGAAAGTGTGCGTTTCCGACTGGCACTGGCGTACATAGCACTGCAATGTATAGTGCGACTATCCACCTGCGGGTAGTCCCGCGCGCGCCGGACAGAACGGCATGGCCATCAACAAGGATTTGATAGCAGCTTCGTCGACGCCAATCGTGCTGGCGATCCTGGCCGAAGGCGACAGCTACGGTTATGCGATTCTGCAGCGCGTGCGCGAGCTGTCGGGCGGACGCATGGAGTGGACCGACGGCATGCTGTATCCGGTATTGCACCGGCTCGAGCGCCTCGGCCTCATCCAGGCGCGTTGGGAAACCGCCGATAGCGGCCGCCGCCGCAAGTACTACCAGCTCACGCCCGCTGGTCGCGAGCAGCTTGCTGAGGAGCGCCGGCAATGGCAGGCGGTGGACGCCACGTTGCGCTCGATCTGGAATGTGCTCTCCGTTCCCCTTGCAACCCGTCACCCCGTGTCCCCCGCACTGCTGCCACGAGGAGCTTGACCATGTCGACCTTGGATCATGAGACATCGCTTGAAACGCAGATCGACCAGTGGCGCAGCTATCTGCGCCGCCGCCAGGCGATCCATGCTGTCGATGTTGCGGAACTCGAGGACCACTTGCGCGAGCAGGTTGCCACCCTCATCGCCGCCGGCCTCTCCCCCGACGAGGCGTTTCTGGTGGCGGTCAAGCGCATAGGCGATCTCGACGCGCTGTCGCGCGAGTTTGCGCACGAGCATTCGGAGCGGCTGTGGAAGCACCTCGTCGTCGCCGCGACCGATGGCGCCGCTCCGCTCGCGGCAAACCGCCGGGATGCCATGGTTGCCTTGCTGTTGGCCCTGGCGGCGGCATTGATGATCAAGTTGCCGGTGTTGTTCGGCATGCAACTGGAGCAGGACGCGGGTTTTTACGCGCGTAATGCCGGCGTGCTGGTGCTGCCGTGTCTGGCCATCTATTTCGTGTGGAAGCGGCAGCTGGGCGCGCGCACGCTTCTGTGGCTGGCGGCGGCGTTCGCGCTGGCGGCGCTGTTTGCCAATGTGTATCCGTTTGCGCCGAATGCGATGACCGAGATTCTGGTCGTGCTGCATCTGCCCATCGCGCTGTGGCTGGCGGTGGGCATCGTCTACGCCGGTGGCCGCTGGCATGAGGGCGGCGGGCGCATGGATTTCATCCGCTTCTCCGGCGAGCTCTTCATCTACTACGTGTTGATCGCGCTCGGCGGCGGCGTACTCACCGCCTTCGTGCTGATGATGTTCGAGGCCATCGGCATCAAGGCCGAAGACTTGTTTGCCCAGTGGTTACCAAGCTGCGCCGCCGGCGCGGTGTTGGTCGCGGCCTGGCTGGTGGAGGCCAAGCAGAGCGTGATCGAGAACATGGCGCCGGTGTTGACGCGATTGTTCTCGCCCATCCTGGCCGTGGTGCTGGTGGTGTTCCTGGCTACGGTGCTGTGGACCGGACGCGGCATCGACATTGACCGCAACGTGCTGATCGCGTTCGACCTGCTGCTGGTGCTGGTGCTCGGCTTGCTGCTGTATTCGGTGTCTGCCCGCGACCCGCAAGCGCCGCCCGGGGTCTTCGATGCGGTGCAGGTCGTCCTGTTGATCTGCGCGCTGCTCGCCGACGCACTTGCGCTCTGGGCCATCACCGCGCGCATCAACGAGTTCGGCTTCACCCCCAACCGTGTCGCCGCCCTCGGTGAAAATGTGATCCTGCTGGTCAACCTGACCTGGTCTGCAGCGTTGTACATCCGATTCCTGCGCGGGCGTGGGTCGTTCGCCCGCCTCGAACGCTGGCAGACGGTCTACCTGCCGGTTTATGCCAGCTGGGCGGCCATCGTGGTCATCGTGTTTCCGCCGCTGTTCCGCTACATCTGAATCGGGAGCGTTGCCGTTTCACCCGTGCGCGACGCGGACGCCGACATGCTGTGTTTTCGCTTCTGGAGAACGGGCATGCTGCATGCGCTGATGGCCTCGACGATATGTGCAGTGGTGTTGTCCGCTGCTCCCGCAACGGCAACCAACGCACCGGTTCCCCGCCTCGACTTGCAGCGCTACGCCGGGCAGTGGCATGAAATCGCCCACATCCCGATGTTCTTTCAACGCCAATGCGTCGACAACATCACCGCCACGTACAC
>JBDTIE010000097.1:0-10555 GCA_039936515.1 Rhodanobacter sp.
GGCGTTGGATTGCGGCATTCCCGCCGGCTATCCGGATTACGTGCTGCACCAGATGGTCACGGTGATGCGCGGCGGCGGCTTCGACGGTTTCCGGGTAGCGCGAGATTTCAATCATCAGCGTCTGTTCGTGGGTATCGGACAAGCGATCCAGATGCGCGAGTCCATTCGCCTGATCGTACGCAAAACCCTTTTCGCCGGCTTGCCGCAACAGGCTGCACACGCGCGCATGCGCGTACTGGATATAGAACACCGGGTTGTCATTGCTCTGCGCGCGTGCAAGGTCGATATCGAAGGTGAGCTGCGAATCGGACTTGCGCGCGATCAGGAAGTAGCGCGTGGCGTCACGGCCAACCTCGTCAATGAGATCGCGCAAAGTGACGTAGCTGCCGGCGCGCTTGGAAATCTTGACCTCTTCGCCGCCCTTCATCACCGTCACCATCTGGTACAGCATGTAGTCCGGGTAACCTTTGGGGATACCCACGTCCAGCGCCTGCAGCCCGGCCTTGACCCGTGCCAGTGAGCCGTGGTGGTCGGCACCCAACACGGTGATCGCCTTGGCGTAGCCACGCTGCCATTTGCTCAGGTGATAGGCCACGTCCGGCACGAAATACGTGTAGGTGCCGTCGGACTTGCGCATGACGCGGTCCTTGTCGTCACCGAACGCCGTCGTGCGCAACCACAGCGCGCCGCCCTCCTCGTAGGTATGTCCGCTGGCGATCAGCGCGCGCACGGTCTCCTCCACCTTGCCGTCGGCGTACAGCGAGGACTCCAGGAAATACACGTCGAAACCCACACCGAACGCCTGCAGGTCCTGGTCCTGCTCGTGGCGCAGGCTGGCCACGGCAAAACGGCGGATGGCGTCCAGGTCGTCCGCGTCACCGCTGGCGGTAACGGCCTGCCCGTCGGCAATCACGGTGTGCCGGTCCAGGTACGCGCGCGCCACATCGGCAATGTAGTCGCCGCGGTAGCCGTTCTCCGGCCAGCCGCTGTCGGCCGGGGTCACGCCACGCGCCCGCGCCTGCACGGAAATGGCCAGGTTGGCGATCTGCGCCCCCGCGTCGTTGTAGTAGTACTCGCGGCTTACGTCCCAGCCGGTGGCGGCCAACAGGCGGCTGAGACAGTCACCGATAGCGGCGTTGCGGCCGTGGCCGACATGCAGCGGACCGGTCGGGTTGGCCGATACAAACTCCACGCCGACGTGGCGCCCTGCACCGGTCGTGCTGGTGCCATAGCGCGCGCCTTCGTCGAGGATGCGGCGCACCTGCGACTGGCTCGCTCCGGAGCTGAGGAAAAAGTTGATGAAGCCCGGGCCGGCGATCTCCGCCTTGTCGACCAGGGCGCTGGCCGGCAACGCGTCGATCAGCTTCTGTGCCAGATCCCGCGGTTTGGCATGCGCGGGCTTGGCCAGCAGCATGGCCACATTGCTGGCGAAGTCGCCGTGTTCGCGGTTGCGTGCGCGTTCGACCACGAAACCGGGTACGGCCAGATCGGCCGGCAGCTCCGCTTGATCGAGCAAGGTCCGTATCGCGTCGGCGATCAATGCATGAAGCTGTGCTTTCACGGTAGCGCTTGTGTTCGTCCGGAACGGCCAATCGTAACAGACGCGCGGTTTGCCGCTGGGCGTGGCCGGTCCCCTGCGGGTCGCGGAAAGCCATCCGCGAGGCTGTGGATAAGTCTGTGGGGAAGATTGCCCTTCACCGGTGGCGCGCGCGCCGGATTCCGTCGGCAAACCGCATTGACCTTCAATAACGTATAAGTATCAATCGATTACAACAACAAGCTAAGGCATACGTAACGATTACGCGCGCAAGTGGCCAGAAGCAAAATTGTGCATAAGTTTCGACAACTTGCCCGAGCTGGCTGCGCGCTCGCGCAACAGCCTGTTGCGCTGCGGCGGCTACATCAACCCGCGCGACGCCATGGATACCGGTTCGCCGGCGCCAATGACCAGGTGGTCAAGCACGCGCACGCCCACCAATTGCAGCGCGTCACGCAGCTCGTGGGTGATGGCGCGATCGGCGGCGCTGGGCTCGGCCACGCCGGAGGGATGGTTGTGCGCCAGGATCACCGCGCAGGCGTTGTGCTGCAGGCAGGCGCGCACGACCTCGCGCGGATGCACGCTTGCGCCGTCGACGGTGCCGCGAAACAGCTCCTCAAAGCCCAGCACGCGGTGCCGGTTGTCCAGGAACAGGCATCCGAACACTTCATACGGCAGGTGGCGCAGTCGCGCGCGCAGGTAGTCGCCGCTGTCGCGCGGGTTGCCCAGGCTGGGGCGCTCGTGCAGCTGCTCGGCCAGGCTGCGGCGGGCCAACTCCAGCGCCGCGCCAATGCGCGCACGTTTGGCTGGCCCCAGGCCTGGCGCGTGCAACGGCTGTCCAGGATTGGCAAGCAGCGCGCCCAGGCTGCCAGCGTTGGTTACCAGCTCACGGCCCAACGCCAGCGCGTCCTTGCCACGGCTGCCGCTGCCCAGCAGCACCGCCAGCAGTTCGGCGTCCGACAACGCAGCACTGCCCCGGCTCAGGAGTTTTTCCCGTGGGCGCTCGCCCTCCGGCCAATCGCGAATACTCATCTTTGCAGGCTGGGCCACGGCACGCCGGACCCCAAGCGGTGTGGGTGGGCGATTCCGGTAAGCTAACGCTCTGCGCGTCTGTCAGGTCCTGCTTACATGAGTCTCGCCAATCGCCGCATCCTGCTGGGCGTTACCGGCGGAATCGCCGCGTACAAAGCCTGTGAGCTGGTCCGCCGCTTGCGCGAGCTGGACGCCCAGGTGCGTGTTGTGATGACCGACAGCGCCGCGCACTTTGTTGGCGCTGCCAGCTTCCAGGCGCTGTCTGGCCAACCGGTGCGCTCCAGCCTGTGGGACGCCCACGCCGAGGCGGCGATGGGCCATATCGAGCTGGCGCGCTGGGCCGAGCGCGTCCTTGTCGCCCCGGCCAGCGCCGATGTGCTGGCGCGCCTGGCGCACGGCATGGCCAATGACCTGCTGACCACGCTGTGCCTGGCCAGCGCCGCACCGCTGTACCTGGCGCCGGCGATGAACCAGCAGATGTGGGCGCACCCTGCGGTGCAGGCCAATGTTGACGCTCTGCGTCAGCGCGGCGCGCGTGTGCTGGGACCGGACGCCGGCTCGCAGGCCTGTGGCGACTTCGGCGCCGGGCGCATGCTGGAGCCGCTGGCACTGCGCGATGCGTTGGCGCAGTCGTTTGCAGATGGCGCGCTCCAGGGCCTGCGCGTACTGGTCAGTGCCGGCCCGACCTACGAGGATATCGACCCGGTGCGCTTCATCGGCAACCGCAGCTCCGGGCGCATGGGCTTTGCGGTGGCGCAGGCGGCGGTCGAAGCTGGCGCGCACGTTACCCTGGTGGCCGGTCCGGTGGCATTGCCCACGCCAGCGGGCGTGTCCGCGCGCATCGACGTGCGCAGCGCCGCGCAGATGCACGCAGCGGTGCTTGCCGCAGCGGCGCAGGTGGACATCTACATTGGCGCGGCGGCCGTTGGCGATTACCGGCCGGAGCAGCCGGCGGCGCAAAAACTCAAGAAACACGCGGGCACGGGACTGACCCTGCAGCTGAAGGAGAATCCCGACATCCTTGCCAGCCTGTCGGCACGGAACGTGCATCCATTTCTGGTCGGCTTTGCCGCGGAAACACACGACGTGGCGGACTATGCGCGCGACAAGTTGCAACGCAAGGGGCTGGACATGATTGCCGCCAACCAGGTAGGCGACGGGATGGGTTTCGAGGCCGCGGACAACGCGCTCACTTTGTATTGGCACGACGGCAGCCAGGCCTTGTCGCGCGCGCCGAAGGCGGATCTGGCGCGAGCGCTGCTTGCGCAGGTGGCCACGCGTTATCGGGCGAGTCGCGCATGAGGGGGGCGCAGGTGCTGGACGTGGCGCTCAAGATCCTCGATCCACGCCTGGGTCGCGATATCGCGTTGCCGCAAGTGGCCACCGCCGGCAGTGCCGGCATCGACCTGCGTGCCGCGCTGGACGCGCCGCTGGTGTTGCAGCCCGGTGACACGGCGATGGTGCCGACCGGTTTTGCCATGCATATCGGCGACCCCGGGTGGTGCGCGCTGATCGTGCCGCGCTCGGGATTGGGCCACCGTCAGGGGCTGGTGATGGGCAATGGCATCGGTGTCATAGATGCCGACTATCAGGGGCCGCTGCTGATCTCGTGCTGGAATCGCGGCGTGGCGGCCGTCACTATCGGCGTGGGTGATCGCATCGCGCAACTGCTGTTGGTGCCGGTGGCGCAGGCGCGCTGGCGCGTGGTGGAGGAGTTTTCGCCCAGCGAACGCGGTGATGGCGGCTTTGGATCCACCGGTGTGAAATAGCATGGCATCGGCACGCCGCACTCCGGCGCGCAAGACAGGGGGAGCGGCATGGCGGGATGGGACCTGGGCAAACTCTGGCGCGGATCGGTAGCGGATTGGCGCCGTCTGCTACCGCTGGCCGTTGGCACATTGGCGTTGTTGTTGGGCTTGTTCTGCGCCTGGCAAACCTGGCTCATCACGCGCGAGGGCGCGGTGATGCAGGGCGTGCAGGTTGCCCGTGACCAGGCCGCGCAAGCGCTGGGTGCGGAGATTGCGCAGCAGCGGGCGGCCATCGTTCGCGCACTGGGAACGCTGGACCCGGCCACAGCGATGGCCGATCCAGCCGCAGCCGCGGCCGAAGCACGCCGGCATTTGCCGCAGGCGATCGAGCTGGAGATCTACAGCGGCAACCTGGATGAGGTGCTGAACGCCAACTATGGCGACTTCGGCTATGCCAAGGCTGCCCAATTGATGGCCGCGCAGGACGTCGATGGCGTACCGCGCGCGCAAAGCGTGGCTGACGCCAAGGGCCGACGGCTGAGCTTCGTCATCCCGCTGGGGACGCCACGGGATGCGCACGCCTGGGCTTGGGTGGAACTGCCGTTTGCGCCCTTGCGTGAGCGCTTTGCCTCGCTGAGCACTGGCGGCGGTCGACTCGACCTGCGTCAGGGCGACCAGTTCGACGCGATGCGCCTGCTGTCCAACGGCGCCGGATCGGCTGTGACGCAGGTCGGCGGGGCGAAGGTCGCTGGCAGCGTATTCATCGTCGGCGCAGCGTTTCCGGACGCGTTCATCGTGTTGCCGCGCTCCATTGTGCTGACGGCGCTGCTGGCGGCTTTGGGCCTGCTTGGCGGCGCCTTCCTGCTGTACATGCGCATGCGCCCGGTGCGCGAGGCCGTAATCGAGGAAGAAGCGCCACTGCCGCCAATGGTGGAGGAAGCGCCGCTGCCGGCAATCGTCGTCGCCGCGCCGGTCGTGGCTGCCGCCGCGCCGGTCGCGACGGTGGGCGGAGGCGCGGGGCTGGCTGTGGATCCGGATATCTTCCGCGCCTACGACATCCGCGGCGTGGTCGGCAGCACGCTCAGCCGTGAGGTGGCACATGCCTTGGGCCAGGCCATCGGCGCGCTGATGACGGAGAAGGGCCTGCGCGAAATCGTGGTCGGCCGGGATGGTCGATTGTCGGGGCCGGAGCTGCTTGATGGATTAGCCGCAGGCTTGCGCGCTGCGGACATCGACGTGATCGACATCGGTGCGGTGCCGACGCCGGTGCTGTACTACGCCACCTTCCGCTACAACACCGGTTGCGGCGTGGCGGTGACCGGCAGTCACAATCCGCCGGACTACAACGGCTTCAAGATCGTCGTGGGGGGCGAGACCTTGTCCGAGGGCGCCATCCAGGATCTGTATCAGCGCATCGTGCGTGGCGCACTGCCGAGCGCTGGCCAGGGCGGACTGCGCCAGGTTGACGTGGCTGGCGACTACACCGAGCGCGTGGTTTCCGACGTGCTTGCCGAGCGCTCGCTGAAGGTGGTGGTCGACGCCGGCAACGGCGTGGCCGGGGCCATCGCGCCGGCGCTGCTCGAAGGCGTCGGCTGCGAGGTGATCCCGCTGTATTGCGAGGTCGACGGCACCTTCCCCAATCATCATCCGGACCCGTCCGATCCGGCCAACCTGCAGGATCTCATCGTCTCGGTGCAGAAAACCGGCGCGGACCTGGGCATTGCCTTCGACGGCGACGGCGATCGGCTGGGTGTGGTCAGTCGTACCGGCGAGATCATCTATCCAGACCGCCTGCTCATGCTGTTTGCGCGCGACGTGCTGTCACGCCAGCCGGGTGCCACGGTGATTTACGACGTCAAGTGCAGCAGTCACCTGAAGGGGCAAATTCTGGACGCCGGCGGCAGCCCGCTGATGTGGCGCACCGGGCATTCGCTGATCAAGGCCAAGATGCGCGAGACCGGCGCGGAGCTGGCCGGTGAGATGAGCGGGCATTTCTTCTTCAAGGAGCGCTGGTTCGGCTTTGACGACGGCGTGTATGCGGCCGCGCGCCTGCTGGAGATCCTGGCTTGCGACGCGCAAGCGCGGAGCCCGGAGGAAATCTTCGCCACGCTGCCGCAAAGCGTGTCCACGCCGGAACTGAAGGTGTCGGTAGGCGAGGGCGGTCCGCACCGCTTCATGGACCAGTTCCGCGAGCAGGCCAGCTTTGACGAGGCCACGCTGACCACCATCGACGGCGTGCGCGCAGATTGGCTCGACGGCTGGGGTCTGGTGCGCGCATCCAACACCACCCCGGTGCTGGTGTTGCGCTTCGAGGCCGACGACAACAATGCCCTCAAGCGTATCCAGCAGGTGTTTCGCAAGCAGCTGCTCGCCGTCGACTACAAGCTCAAACTGCCATTCTGAAAACCTGCTGACTGCGTCAGCACCACCATGTCGCCTCCCTCCGCCGGGCTGATGAGGCCTCGCCAGGCGGCAATCCACGTCAGCTGTCGGCGCGCTTCGTCACCGCAGCGAAAGTCGGATGCTGGGCTGCCGGCTCTCGGCGTGTGAGCTACTCCCCGGCCTCGCGCGCTGCCTTGAGTGCGCGGTAGCGCGCCAGGTCGGTGCGCTGCTCGGCGCTGGCGCGTGTCTTTTCTGCACGCTGGCGCGTGAGGTTGGTGCGTTGGCCGGTGACCACACTGCGTTGTTTGGCAATGCCGTCCACCAGGAACGGTGGCACCGGCTGCTTGCTGCGTTCCAGATCGGCGGCACGGCCGAGCAGGTCGGTCAGCGCCTTTTCCTGGCTGCGCAGGTTGATCTGCGTGGTGTGGATTTGCTGGTCGATGGTGTCCAGCGTTTGCTGTTGCGACAGGCGAAATGACGCTTCATCCGGATAGGCGTTGAGCATCTGCGCCTCGGCTTTGGCCTGTTCGCGCGTCGCGCGCTGGGCCGCGGCCTGCTGGTCTGCCAGCTTGCTGGCCGCAGCACGCTCCTCGGCGCTGAGTTGGCGCGCGACACGTCCGACCACCACGCCCTGGTCGTTGACCACGGTGTAGCCGTACTTCATCGCCTCGCTGCTGAGGCTGTCGCTGAAGTGCACCAAGCCTTGCGCGTCCTGCCATTTGTAGCGGACGTGACTGGTTTCCTGCGCCAGCGCGCATTGGCTGGCAGCCAGGATGACGACGGCGAAAACGGGCCACAACTTGCGCATGATGAATCCCCCTTGGCCGGAGTATAGCCGGCGTGCCGGCGGTCATTGGTCAGTTGTCGCGAGCTTAGCCTGCAGCGGATGAACTCAAGGCTGAACCCCGAAACGGGCGCGGTATTGGAGCAATGCGGCGTGCGCGGCGGCCAGTTGTGGGCGGTCACCGGCGTAGGCAAGAACGTCTTCAAGGCCGGCGATGGCGATCACCGGAATGCCGTAGTCGTGCGCCACTTCCTGCGCGGCCGAACGGGTGCCACTGCCACGCTCCTGCCGGTCCAGCGCGATCAGCACGCCCGCAGGCGTGGCGCCCTGGGCGCGGATCAAGGCCAGCGATTCGCGCACGGCCGTGCCGGCGGTCATCACGTCATCGACGATCAGCACGCGCCCGGCCAACGGGGCGCCAACCAGCGTGCCGCCCTCGCCGTGATCCTTGGCCTCCTTGCGGTTGTAGCACCACGGCAGGTCGCGATCGTGCGTGTTGGCCAGCGCAATGGCGGTTGCCGCCGCCAGCGCGATGCCCTTGTAGGCCGGGCCGAACAACATGTCCACCGCCAGCCCGGAGTGCACCAGCGCCTGCGCGTAAGCCTGGCCCAGACGCGCCAGCGCTGCGCCCGAATCAATGTGGCCCAGGTTGAAAAAGTAGGGGCTCTGGCGACCGGACTTCAGGGTGAACTGGCCAAAGCGCAGCACGCCGCGCGCAAGGGCAAGCTCCAGGAAATCACGCTGGTGATCGTTCACGCTGGTATCCGTTGGTCGTTGGCGGGACGGGCCGCATGCAGCGCGGCACGGTGACCAATGGTAGCGTCCGCCCAGCTGTCCGCGGGTCGGTGCATGGCGGATCGGCGGCGGTTGCTATCATCGCCGCTTCCCGTGGAGGCGCCATGCGCATCATCAGTTTGAACGCCAATGGCATTCGCTCTGCCGCCAGCAAAGGCGTGTTCGAATGGCTGGCTGCGCAGGACGCCGACATGGTGTGCCTACAGGAAACCAAGGCGCAGGAGCCGCAATTGGTTGATGCCATGTTCCGGCCCATCGGACGGCATTGCTTCTATCGTGACGCCAGCAGCAAGAAAGGTTACAGCGGCGTGGCGATCTATTCCCGACGCAAGCCCGACGCGGTCCTGACCGAGCTGGGCTGGGACCAATTCGACAACGAAGGGCGCTACATCGAGGCGCGCTACGGCAATCTGTCGGTGGTATCGCTGTACGTGCCATCCGGCTCCTCCGGCGACGAACGCCAGCAATTCAAGTTCAAGTCAATGCACTGGCTGACCGCGATTTTCGATCAGTGGCTGGCCGGCGGTCGGGACTACGTGATCTGCGGCGACTGGAACATCGTGCACACGAAAAGCGACATCAAAAACTGGACCTCCAACCAGAAAAACTCCGGTTGCCTGCCCGAAGAACGGGCCTGGCTGGACTTGTTGTTCCATGAGCGCGGCTGGGTCGACAGCTATCGCGCGATCAAGCCCGACGCGGTGGAATACACGTGGTGGTCCAACCGCGGCCAGGCGCGCGCCAACAACGTGGGATGGCGCATCGATTACCAGGTCTGCACGCCCTCGTTGCGCGAGCGCATGAGCGCCTGTTCGATCTATCGCGAGCAGCGTTTTTCCGACCACGCGCCGTATATCGTCGATTACGCCGAATGAACGCGGCGGCCAGCAAGCCACGCGGCGTGCGCGGCATCCTGCGTGCGTTTGCCACGCCGTCGGCGGGGACCATGTGCGTGCTGGGCTTCGGCTCCGGACTGCCGTTCCTGCTGGTTGGCTACACGCTCACCATCTGGCTGCGCGAGCGCGGACTGGCGCTGGGCACCATCGGCTTGCTGAGCTACGTCAGCCTGTTCTACGTGTTCAAGTTCCTGTGGGCGCCGCTGCTGGATCGCTGGAACGCGCCGGTATTGGGTGCATTGGGCCGCCGCCGCGGCTGGCTGGTGCTGGCTCTGCTGGTGTTGATGGCGGCTCTTGCCGGCATGGCCAGCTGCGGTCAGGACCAACTGCAGTTGCTGGTGGCGCTTGCGGCCCTGGCCGCATTCGCCGGCGCGACGCAGGACACGGTGGTTGATGCCTATCGCATCGAGATCGCTCCGGTGCAGGCGCAGGCGGCGCTGGCGGCAACCTACACGCTGGGCTACCGCTTCGGCATGATCGTCTCCGGGGCCGGCGCCTTGTACCTGGCCGCGGCGGCTGGCTGGCGCGTGGCCTATCTGTGCATGGCCGCGGCCTTGTTGTTGCCCCTGGTGGCCACGCTGCTTGCACGTGAACCGGTGGTCACCGAGGTGCGCGTGCGGCCGGATTTCGCCACGGCGTTCATCGGCCCGTTCGCGGATTTCCTGCGCCGCTACGGCGTCCTGGTGGCGGTGGTGCTGCTGGTCTTCATTGGCTTGTTCAAGCTGCCCGACCAGATGCTCGGTGTGATCGCCGGCCCGTTCTACATCGACGCCGGCTACAGCAAGGAACAAATTGCCACGGTATCGAAGCTGTACGGCATCTGGATCGGTATTGCCGGCGCCTTCTTGGGGGGGATGTCGGTTGCAGCGCTGGGCCTGCGCCGGTCGATCCTGATTGCCGCGCTGGGGCTGGGATTGTCCAATTTGCTGTACTTGTTGATGACGGCCAATCCCGGTCAAAGCTGGGCGTTTGTGACGGCCATATCCGGTGACAATGCCGCATTGGGATTTGCCGGCGTCGTGCTGGTTGCGTTTCTGTCGTCGCTGACCAGCAGCGAATTCACCGCCACCCAATATGCGTTGCTGGTGTCCTTTGCCAACATGCCTGGCAAGCTGATCGGCGGCATGTCCGGATTCCTGGTCGAAAGCTGGGGTTACGACGGGTTTTTCATCTTCAGCACGCTTTCGGTGGTGCCGACACTTGCTCTGTGGTGGTGGTTGGCGCACCGATCACAGGTGTTGCAGCCGCCGGGGCCGCCATCGCGCGAATCGTCGCCAGCAGGCTAACCGCCGCCTTGCGCAGCGGCGTACACCGCGCCAAGAACTCGCGGTCCGCGCGCGCCAGTTACGGCAGGC
This sequence comes from Rhodanobacter sp., assembly GCA_039936515.1. Taxonomy (GTDB): domain Bacteria; phylum Pseudomonadota; class Gammaproteobacteria; order Xanthomonadales; family Rhodanobacteraceae; genus Rhodanobacter. Next base: position 10,530 of record JBDTIE010000097.1, read on the forward strand.
ACATTCCCCGGCAGGCCAAGCAGTCG
>JBDTIE010000098.1:0-18520 GCA_039936515.1 Rhodanobacter sp.
GCTACCACCAGGAATTCTTCCAGCAACTTGCCCCACAGGTTGCTCACTGCCGCATCGATCAACTGCGCGCGGTCGTAGGTCGGCACGATCTCGACGCCAGCCGGCAGGCTGTGTTTGAGCTGCGCCAGCTTGGCTTTCACCGCCTCGATTGCGGCCTTGGCATTCTTGCCCGAGCGCAGCACGATCACCCCGCCGGCGACCTCGCCCTGGCCGTCCAGTTCAGTGATGCCGCGGCGGAACGTCGGCCCGCGACGCACCGTCGCCACGTCGCGCAGCAGCACCGGCACACCGCCGGCATTGGTGGTGATCGGCACCGTCTCGAAAGCTTCCCGGCTGCTCAGGTAGCCTTCGCTGCGCACCATCATCTCCGCCTCGCCCTGCTCGATCACCGAGCCGCCGTTGGCGCCGTTGGCGGCATTCACCGCGTCCACCAGTTGCGCCACGGTGACGCCGCGCGCCGCCAGTGCCTGGGGATCAGGCACGATCTGCCACGCGCGTTCCATGCCGCCGACGCTGGCCACCTCGGCGATATCCGGCACGGTCTTCAATTGATAGCGTAGAAACCAGTCCTGCAACGCGCGCAACTGACCCAGATCGTGCTTGCCGCTGCGATCCACCAACGCGTATTCGTAGATCCAGCCCAGCCCGGTGGCGTCCGGGCCCAGCGCGGGCGTGACGCCAGCCGGCAAACTGTCGCGCACCTGACTGAGGTACTCCAGCACACGCGAGCGCGCCCAGTACAGATCGGTGCTGTCCTCAAACAGGACGTAGACAAACGAGTCGCCGAAAAACGAATACGCACGCACGCTCTTGGCCCCGGGCACCGACAGCATCGTCGTCGCCAGCGGATAGGTGATCTGGTCCTCCACCACCTGCGGCGATTGTCCGGCCCAACTGGTGCGGATGATCACCTGTGTGTCTGACAGATCCGGCAGCGCATCGACCGGCGTGTGCACCACCGAATACACGCCAATCAAGGCCAGCGTCAGCGCGGCCAGCAGCACAAACAGCCGATGCGCAATCGCGCTGCGAATCAGCGCGGCAATCATGGGTGGGCTCCAAGTTCGCCGTGGCCGGGCATGGCTGCCGTGGCCGCCGACGCCGGCTGCATGGGTGCGTGCAACCGTTCCAGCGCCCCAGACAAGCTCGCCTCGGAGTCGATGAGGAACTGCCCGGAGACCACGACCTTCTCGCCGCCGGCAAGGCCGTCGAGTATTTGCGTGTAGCCGCCGGCCGAACGCCCGGTGCGCACGGCAACGGCACGAAAGCGCCCTTCCCCTTCGGCCACGATCACCCGCGTCTGGCTGCCGGTGGCGATCAGCGCATCATCGGCCACCACCGGCACGGCGTCACCGGTGGCCGGGGTAAGTTGCACCGTGGCGAACATGCCCGGGCTCAACGCGCCATCGGCGTTGTCGAGCACGATGCGCGCGCGCTGCGTGCGCGTGGCGGCATCGATGTCCGGCAGCAGGGTTTCGACCGTGCCGTGAAATGTACGTCCTGGCAACGCACTGACCGTGACCGTAACCGGCGTGCCGGCACGCATGGCGTCACCAGTTACCTGCGGCAACGCCGCTTCCACCCACACGCTGGACAGACCGTTCAAGGTCATCAGCGTCTGCCCGGCACTGACGCGCTGGCCCTCGCGCACGTCCAGCGTCGTAACCACCCCGGCGCGTGGCGCATGCAGGGTGATCGCCGCGCCACTGCCACGGCGCGCGGCGCGGATATCCGCTGTCGTCAGCCCCAGAACCTGCAGCCGTTGCCGCGCCGCGGAGCGCAACGCGCGGGCGTCGGCGGACTGCGCCTGCTGCAACGCGCCGTATTCGGCCAGCGCGCTGTTCCATTGCGGCGCCAGCAACTGCGCGAGCGGCGCGCCGGCAGCCACCGCGGTATACGGTGCGCGCACGTCCAGCTTGCTGACGATGGCGTCGACCCGCGCGCTGATGGTGCTGGCTTGGCGCAAATCCCAGGTGATCGTGCCCGGTACGCTGATGGCCGCAGCCAGTACCCGGCGCTGGACCAGGGCCGTGCGCACGCCAAGGTTCTGCACCGTGCCCGAATCGATTTGGATACCGTCTTTCTGGCCGCTCTCATCGGCATACTTGGGCACCATCTGCATGCCCATCGGCGACAGGCCCGGTTTGGGGAAATGCTGTTGCGGCACCATCGTGTCGTACCAGTACAAGACCTCCCGCTCGCCGGCAGCACTCGCTGCTGCGGCGCTGCCGGCGGGGGCCGATGTCGACGGTGCATGCCGCCGACCGCCGAGATAACCGGCCACCACCAGGGCTGCCGCGAGCAAGAGACCTGCGAGCAGCATCAGGACGGGTTTCACGTACGTGCGCTTCATGGCGTCGTCTCCGGGTCGGGCAGCAGATAGGCCAGGGCCGCCCACAGCCGTGCGCGGGTGGCCAGCGCCTCGACGTAGGCCAGCCGTTGTTCGATTTCATCGCGTCGGGCATCCAGCCAGGGCTGCAGCGCACCGCCGCCGCGATAGCTAGCCAGCGCGGTGCGTGCGCGATCGCGCGCCAGCGGCAGCAGGGTGTCCTGATAGCGCTGTACCTGGCGGCCCCAGCCCTGCCAGTTCGCCAGCGCCCGCGCTACCGCTTCGCGCTGCGCGCGACGGGCGTCTTCGTGATCGGCCTGCACTGCATCCCGTTGCGCCTGCCTGGCACTGATGCCGCGATCCTGCCGGTTCCGCGTGAACAGCGGCAGGCTCACGCCGACTTGCACGGTCAGCATGTCCGACAGATACGGCGCGCGCCGGCCGTAATCCAGCGACACGTTCCAATCCGGGTGTGTGGCGGCTCGCGCCTGCGTCAGCGCGGCCTGGGCGACCTGTTCGCGCGCCTGCCACACGCGCATCGGCGCCTGCTGGTCGATGCCTTGCTCAAGCCGGGTTGACGCTACCGGCAGCACCTGGAAATCAGGTGCTGCCGCCAAGGTGCTGGCGGGGTCACCAAGCCAACGCTGCAAGCCGGCATGAGCGGCGGCGAGAGCGGCATCGACGGCCTCGATGCGGTTGTCCAGTGTGGCCGCATCCGTGCGCACCGCCAGCGCGTCGGTGGCGCTGCCTTCCCCGCCACGCAACCGCGCCTGGGCAATCTGCACGGCCAATGTGCTTTCGCCACGCAACTCATCCAGCAGGGCGCGTTCCTGTTGCGTCGCCCACACCTCGATCCAGGCATCGGCAATGCTTTCGCGCACCGACTGCGCGGTGCCGACGTGATCGGCCTCGGCCGCGTCGATCTGCGCCGCGGCCAAACCACGCGCGGCGGCACGCGCCGCGCGTGACGGAATCACCTGCATCACGCCGACGGTACGCATCGTCATCCCGTCCGAGTGCAGGCTGAAAGCCCCGGGGCTGGTGACCGGATAATTGGAAAGCCCGAACGTCAAGCTTGGGTCCGGCAACTGCCCGGCACGCGCACTCTCGGCTCGGGCCGCCGCCGTATCGGCGCTGCGTGCTTCAAGCTGCGGCGCGCGCGCCAGGCCGTGGCGAACGGCCGTCTCAAGCGTCAGCGCAGGCTCGACGGCACTGACGCTCGTGGCCACCACTGCCAGCAGCAACGCGGCCAGCCCCGCCGCCGTCAGGCGCCGGGCAAAGGGAAAGAACAACATGGGTGAACACTCCGTCGATCTGCAATTTGCGCCGCGCCCAGAGGGGTGCAACGCCCCGTCGGTCAAAACCGCGACGGGTCAGATCAGATCAGGAGCGAGCAGAACAGCAACATCGGTGGACGTGGCGGCGTGCGCAGGTGCCCCACCCGCTGAAGCGCACGCTCCGACGGCAGCGCCACCAGCGCGACCGAAAGCAACATCGGTGGTACCGCAGTCAACATGCTCAGCGGCACCGCCGCCGTGTGCGCTTCAACCTGCGTGGCGTGATCAGGCACGCAATGCTTCTGGCACAGCGGGTTGGCGGGGGCATCCTGAAGCTGCGGACAGCCCTCGTCCATGGCCGGCATCGGTGTCACCAGCGCAGCTCGTGCGGTGGCGTCGGATGGCGTGTCACAAACGTAGGCTGCCAGCGCCGTCTGTTGCCACAGCAACAGCAGCGTCACCAGCCAGATGAGGCGGCGACGCGTGCGGCGATGCATGTGGAACGGGAGGATCATGGGCGACAATTACCGTCAAATGCCAGGACAATGCGGATCAGGCAACCGCGCGGCACGCGTCGGCGCAACGCCGACAGGCCTCAGCGCAGCGCTTGCAGTGCGCCATGTCGTGCGCCGAGCATTGCTCGGCACACCAGTCACAAACCTTGGCGCACAACGCGCGGATTTCCTCTTGGAACGGGCTGTTGCGTGCCATGGCATCGGCGCACAACCGGCACATGGCAGCGCACTCGATGCAGCAGGCGGGACAGTCGTTCGGACTGTCCTTGCCGACCATGTGCGAAAAGCAGCTGCCGCATTCAGTGGCGCAGGCGTCGCAGGCGCTGATACAGCCCTTGATGGCTTCAGTCAGGTGATGGCTCATGTTGCGATTCCTCGAAAATATTGCATTAACGGGCACTTCGCCGGACGCTCATGTGGGTGCCTCCGCTCGGCTTTCTGCTCGCGGTCAGCGGCCCATGGCGATGGCGATTACATCCTGGGCCCGTGGGTGGCAAACACACGTGATGAACCGTCACGACCGATCAGCACCACCGCGTAGCGTTCGGGCGGGCCCATCTGCATGCCGGGCGAACCCATCGGCATGCCCGGCGCGGCCAGGCCGCGGGCGTCGGGACGTTCGGCCAGCAGGCGGCGGATGTCTTCCACCGGCACGTGGCCTTCGATGACGTAGCCATCAATCACCGCGGTGTGACATGAAGCCGCATCACGCGGCACGCCCAGCCGCGTTTTCACCGCCGCCATCGATTGGTCATCATGCGTGGTGACGGCGTAGCCCTTTGCCTGCAGGTAGTGGATCCACTCCACGCAGCAGCCGCACGCAGGATCGTGGTAGACGGTGATGGCGTTGGTGGCGATGACCAACGGCGAGAACGTCGCTGCCAGCAGGAGTGCGCCGCGCAGGCGCCAGGATTTGCCAATCATTTGCCCGCCTCCGGCGCACTCTGCCATTGCACGGAGGTGATCATCCACGTACCACCGTCCTGGCGCAGCTTGAGCATTTCGCGGCTACGCAACGTCACCGGCTTGCCCTTGCTCGTGGTCTTGATGGTGCTTTCACTGCCGACCATGGCGCTGCCGCCCATCGGCATCGAGCCAAACGAGAGCGCAGTGACCTGGGCGGTTTTCAGGAACGCGATGTCCTCAGCCAGATGGCCGCTGGCATAGGCCTCGCGCGACTGCACGTGGCCGCCTTCGCTGATGCTGACATCCGGCGCAAGCAACGCCAGCACGGCGGCGCGATCACCGCTGTGCAGCGCCGCATGAAACGCCTGCGCCACGGCCTCAGCCGCCGGCACTGCCTTCGCTTTCATGCCTTCCATCGACAACGGTGCTTCAACCGCGGGCGCCGCCTCGACATGTTCGTGATCATGTCCGTCCGCAGCGGCCGCATCGTGGCTGTGTCCGGGCTCCGATCCGGCAGGCATCGGCATGCCCTGCATGTCGGCGGCGCCGTGCGCGCCATCATCCGCGGTTCCGCCATGGCTATGCCCGCCCTCGCCATCCATGTCCATGTCGTGGTCCGCCGGAGCCCTGGCCACAATGTCCTTGTACTGCTCCGGGGTCATGTCCGGCATCTTCTGCAGAAACGCGACCATGCCCCAGATCGCCGCGTCGTCGTGGCTGGCGCCCCATGCGGGCATCGCGCTCATCTTGATGCCGTGCTTGATGATCCAGAACGCCTCGCGCGGATCGGGCTTGAAGCGGGACAGCTGCGGCGGCTTCGGATACAGGCCCGGGCGCATTTCGTTCTCCGCCATGCCCGGTGCGAGATGGCAGCCGGTGCACATTTCGGCGTAGTGCCCGGCCCCGGCGAGCACCAGCTGCGGGTCCTCGAGATTCGGCGCTACAAGACCCCTGGCGCGTCGCTCAACGGAGCGATCAACCAGGGTACCGATCAGCGCATGCACCGGGCGGGTGTGATGGACGTCGGCGCCAATGTTGTAGACGCCAGAGTACACAAACGCCACTGCGGCTGCGGCGAGCACGCCCAGGACAACAATGATCGTGATGCTGTAATGCCGTATATCTCGACTCATGGTGTTTGCTCCTCAAAACCAGATGCGGACGCCGGCAACGATCTGCCGGTCGAGAACGGGTTGCTGATCCTGGCGTGCGTAGTCGGCACTGGTGCCGAGGCGGCGTACCCAGTTCACCCCGATATACGGCGCAAACTGCCGACGGACTTCGTAACGCAACCGTAAACCAAATTGCACGTCGGAGAACCCCCTGCCGATCCTGCGCTGCGGGTCGTTCCTGCCGAAAAAATTGATTTCCGCTTCCGGCTGCAGGATCAACCGCTGGGTGAGCAGCAGCTCGTACTCGGCCCGCAGGCGCGCAGCCATGCGACCGGAGGCGCCGACATAGCCGGTGGCTTCCAGTTCGAACCAGTACGGCGCCAGGCCCTGTACGCCAAAGGCCGCCCAGGTGCGCTTGGGACCTGTACCGAGGTCCTGGCGGGCGCCCAGCTGCGTGCTCCAGAACGTGGCGATGTTGTGGTTCCAGAACGCCTCCAGGTCACCGTCCTCAAGCTTGCCACCGCTGCGCTCGCCCTCGGTGCGTAGCCACAACTTGTTTTCGTCGGTGCCGTACCACGCTTGTGCTTCCCAGCTTTGGCCATTGCCTGCGCGCCCGTCAAACGCTTCAAGTTGATTGATCTGCAGCATGCCGAACGGTGCGCTGCCATGCAGGTGCAAACCGTGTACCGGACTGCCGGCCACACCGTCGGAATAATCCCCGCTGCGCGCATCCGGCGGCGCGCTGCCACCATGCATCGGCCCCATCGGCATGACCGGGATCGCGGCCATGTCGTGTGTCCGTTTTTCCGGCACCGCACCGTGATCCATCCCGGTCATCTCGCCGTGATCCATGCCCGGCATGGGGCTCATGGCCGTGGATGTTGTGCCGCCCCAAGCCGGTGCACTTTGCGCGGTGACCGCCACCGGCAACACCAGCAGCAGCGCGGCCAACAACACCGAACGGAATAAAGCGGCTGAGGTGTTGGCATGGTTCATCTTCATGACACGACCACTTCGCGAAACATGCCCGCCTCCATGTGATACAGCAGATGACAGTGGTACGCCCAGTGACCGGGTGCGTCGGCACTGACGGCGTAGGTGACGCGCTGCGCCGGTTGCACGTTGACCGTGTGCTTGCGTACCTGGAATTGGCCGTCCGGGTTTTCCAGCTCGCTCCACATGCCATGCAGGTGGATCGGGTGGTTCATCATGGTGTCGTTGACCAGCACGATGCGCAGGCGCTCGCCGCTGTTGAAGTGCACCGGTTTGGCATCGGAAAACTTGACGCCGTCGAACGACCAGATGAAGCGCTCCATGTTGCCGGTAAGGTGCAGCTCGATCTCGCGCCCGGGCTCGCGCGCATCAATCGGGCCGCCGATGGTGTGCAGATCGGCATAGGTCAGCACGCGACGACCGTTGTCACGCAAGCCGGTGCCTGGGTCGTCCAGATTGGTGCGCGGCATGTCCACATGCATGTCGACCCCGGGGCTGTACTCGGTACGCGCATGGCGCACGACCGGAGCCGGGCTGCTGGTCTTGCCGGCGTGGCCCATGCTGCCATGGTCCATGCCGGGCGCGGCCGCAGCTGCGCCGTGGCCGCTGCCGTGATCCATGCCGCCCATCGCCATGTCACCCATCATGTCGCGCATGTCGAGCCACACGCGCTTGTCCATGGCCGGCACGTCAGATTGCATGCCGGCGCGTGGCGCCAGCGTGCCGCGGGCGTAGCCGGTGCGATCCATGGATTGCGCGAACAGCGTGTAGGCACGCTCATCGATCGGCTCAACGATGACGTCGAAGGTTTCCGCCACCGCGATGCGGAATTCGTCCACCGCAACCGGCTGCACGTCCTGGCCATCGGCTGCAATCACCGTCATCTTCAAGCCGGGGATGCGCACGTCGAAATAGGTCGATGCCGAACCGTTGATAAAGCGCAGGCGGATTTTTTCGCCGGGCCGGAACAGGCCAGTCCAGTTGCCAGCTGGCGCAGTGCCGTTCATCAGGTAGGTGTAGGTGTAACCGGAGACGTCGCCCAGATCGGTCGGGTTCATGCGCATCTCATTCCACATCTTGCGCAATGCCAAAGCCTGGCTCAGTCCCTTCTCGCGCACGTCACGAAAAAAATCCGGCACGGTGGGCTGGGCGAAGTTGTAGTAGTCGCTCTGCTTTTTCAGCTTGGCGTAGATGCGTTCGGGGTCTTCATCAGTCCAGTCGTTGAGCATCACCACGTAGTCGCGATCGGCCGGGTAACGCTCCGGTCCCGCCGGATCGATCACCAGCGGCCCGTACAGCGCGTTCTGCTCCTGGAAGCCGGAATGCGAGTGGTACCAGTAGGTACCGCTTTGTCGCAGCGTGAACTGGTAAAGGAAGCTTTCGCCGGGAGCAATGCCGGCAAAACTGAGCCCGGGCACGCCATCCATCTGGAACGGCAGGACGATGCCGTGCCAATGGATGGAGGTTGGCACGCGCAGACGGTTGGTCACCCGCAGGTTGACCATGGTGCCCTCGCGCATGCGCAGCAGCGGTCCTGGAACACCACCGTTGACCGAGGTTGCCGGTCGCGCCACGCCGGTGAAATTGACCGCCGTCTCGGCAATGTCGAGCGCGAAATCGGTGCCGCTGAGTACCGTCGGCTGGCCCGGACTGGTCAATGCCCAGGCATTGGACGGGCGCAGCAAGCCGAAGCCAGCTGCAGCTCCACCAAGGGCAACGCCTTGCACAAAGCGGCGCCGCGACAGGTCTGTCGGCGGTGAAAAAAATGGGTTCATGGGTCTCTCCCACATGCCCGAAGGCAACCTCGACGAGCCGGCTCGCACCCACGCACATGCAGAACCTGCCCCAGGGCAAAACGTGCGTGGTGGCTATCCGACGGCGATCACGGCCGGGCATGGCGCAATCGGCGACGACCGCGCAAACACATCCGGACAACAGTCAGGGGAAGTCAGACCGCAGGTGGGCGCAACGGCGGCGCAGCCGCCAGCGCAGGTGCATCGAGCAGCCGTGGCACGGGGTATGTCGCGACATGTCCCAGCGGGGCCGTTTGCCCCGCCGGTAGCGGGGCAAGCGCGGCCGCGCACATGGCCGCGCAAGGACATTGATCACCCGTCATGCCGCCACAGCAATCGGCGCGGACAGCACAACCGGTATCGCTTTCCACGACCTGCTGTACCGCGCTTGAGTCATGGCAATGCACGGCGACAACCGCTGGCGTGGCCAGCATTGCATCGGCGGCCGACGTCGCGTGCATGCCCATCGGGGCCGCGACAACGGCATTGACGACCAACATAAACCACGCCAGCACGCCCAGCGCGCGAAGGCGACGTGAGCGGGCGAACCGGCGCAGGGTGAAGGTCATCGTCGCAGCTTACCTGTGCAACCGCGCAACGCTCAACTCTGGACGCGGGTGCAGGATCCTCACGGCGAGGTGTAGCCCATGTGCAGCGTGATCTTTTCACCGCTCTTGAGGTTGGCCACGGACGCTGGCGGGAAATGCACCTTCAATGCCATGCCGCCGGCAGTCACGTCCACGATGCCGGTCTTCTCGTCCACCGAATTCACCGTGGCCGGCATCTTGTGCATGCTGCCGTTCTTGTTGTGCTTCATCATCTTGTCGTGCATTGCGCCATCGCCCATGTGCCCCATGTGGCCCATGCTGCTGCTGGCGGGTGCCGGTGTCATCGGCGTGGTGCTTTGTGCAAACGCGGTGCCGGCGGCCATGAACAGGCCAAGTGCCGCGGTGGCTGCAATCAGTTTGGGTGAATGCTTCATGCTGGTATCTCCGCTGTGGACAGGGCGGCGGGATCGGCGTCCCGGCCGGTTGCCGTGGCAACGCGCGGAGCGTGGACCAGGCCATGTGCACAAACGGTTACGCGTACCTTCGTTCAGGTAAACGCCTGCGGGCGATGAACGTGGCCACAAGCCTGCAACGGCCGCACCAGCGTCCTTCAGCGCAGCCGGTGCTGCACTGGCCAGGTGTTGCCGTACATGCCTGCCACGATCCGCCCCACCTGGGCCAGCACGACGTTGCGTTCGGCGGCACCGGCGCGCGAACCGGCGTAGTAAGCCGTGACGATGACGGGTTTGCGACCGGGTGGATAGGCGATGGCGACGTCGTTGGTTTCCCCCTGCGCGCCGCTCCCGGTCTTGTCGCCGATCAGCCAGTCGGCAGGCAGCCCCGCACGCAACTTGTCTGCGCCCGTCGTGCTGGCGCGCAGCCAGCCCACGAGATGCGTCCGCGATGCCACCGACAAGACGCCAGCCAGCAATACCGCGCGCATGCTGCCAAGCATGGCGTCCGGGGTGGTGGTATCGCGCAGGTCACCGGGCCCGCCGACGTTGAGATCCGGCTCATGGCGATCAAGCCGCGTCCGCTGGTCGCCCAGCTTGCGCACAAAGGCGGTGACCGCCCGCGGCCCACCAAGCGCATCGAGCAGAAGATTGGCGGCCGTGTTGTCGCTGACCGTGATTGCCGCCGCGCAAAGTTCGCTGATGCTCATGCCCGCAGGGCCGACGTGCAGTCGCGTCACCGGCGCGTAGGCAAGCAGTACCCGGTCGTTGAATACCACGCGTCGATCCAGCCGTTCAGTGCCGTGGTCGACACGCGCCAGCACCGCCGCCACGGCCAACAGCTTGAATGTGCTGCACAGCAAGAACCGCTCGTCACCGCGCCAGCTCGCGCCACGCCCGCTGCCGGTATCGAGCATGGACACGCCAAGTCGACCGCCATGCCGCCGCTCCAACGCAGACAGCTGCGCAACGACCCTGCCAACCGGCAATGCCGCCCCTGGCGCGGGAGCCAGTAGCAGTGTGCACGCGCAAGCCAGCGCCCCTTTCAGCAGATTTCGCCGGTTCATGCCTGATGCCTTGCGCTCATGGGTTGGACTGCGGGCTGACGGCTTGTGCCGACGCGGACCACGCTCCATCGCGCGCTCACGCGGCCTGCCGATGTTCGTAAAACGGGCGCTCGCGATCATCAAGGATGACCTGCTGCCGGGCCACGTCCGCTGCCTCCGGGCGTAGCCACGCATCCAGGTTTTCCCGCTTGATTGGCACGACGCAACGATCATGGCCGGCGGCGGCGATTTCCGGCGGTGGCTCGTCGGTGATGGCGGCAAACGAATACATGACGCCCTGGCCTGGTTCTGCCGAGTACGACCACAGGCAGGCAACCAGCATGTCCTGCGGCGGGACCGGGCGGAACTCCAGGACCACGTTCTCATCGCCCTCGTCCGGCGCCAACTGGCGATGTTCCATGGCTGCACGCCCGATATTTTCGTAGAAGGCGTTGATCACCAGGATGCCGTGCTGCTTGCCAAACAGGCGCGACCAGGCATTGCCGAGTTTGTCCCGGCGCGCGTTGTAGGTGCCCGGATACTTGCGCTCGGTCTGCGCGGACCAACCCGGCAGACGGCACTGGTAGCGCATCGGGACGATGGTGCGCACGCCGTCGCGTTCGATCAGCACCGGCGCGTACTGGCCTGGAAACAGCCGCGCATCGCGATCCAGCGCGTGCGTCCGCGACAGGTCGGCCAGGTTGCGTTGCGCACGCTCTATCTTGTCGCGCGCCACACGCTGGTCGTTGGTCGCCTTCTTTGTCGTCCTGCTGGCCAGGCTGCGCTCGGCGGCAACCAGCCGCGTGCGCTGCGCGAACAGTTCGCTCTGCAACGCGTTGGCCTGTGCCGCGTCAGCGGCGACGACAAGGTCGGCTAGCTCGCGCTCGGCGTCATTGCGCGGCATGCCCCAGTCGCCGCGCATCGCCTTCGGAATCTTCAGCCAGCCGCCGTCGTTGCGCTTTTCCCAGAACAGCTCGACATAGCGGCGAATGTCGATCGTGGCCCCGTACTCACGTTCGAACTTGCGATGCTCCACCACGATTTGCGCCGAATAGCACATGGCTGGGTTGCTCCTGTCACTTCAGGTCAAAGCGTAACCGCCGCCGCGCCAATAAGGCGGCAATGACTGCGCGGACATGGCACGGTGGCCCGGCGCCGACAAGAGATGGCTCACTTCTGTTTTTTCCGTGGCGGCCACGGCGCGGCATTCCAGCAGGCGTAATAGAACACCTTGAGCTGCGGATGCACCGGGCGCAGTGGCATGTCGAAGCCGTCGCGAAACGCGTTGCTGCGACCACCAACCCATGCGCCGAAGGACCAGGCTGATACCAGGTCCACCAGGTCAGCTGGCGGGTAGTCGCGGCCGATCAGCACCGCGTTGCCGTCTGCTTGCGCACCGTCGCGCGGCTGCTCGAGCAGCTTGCTGCTGCCAATCTGGAAGTACGAGCTGGTGCCGCGCGCCACCACCTGGCGGGCGCGCTCCGTACCGACCTCGTCATAGGCGGTGACCGTGGTCTTGCCTGGGCGGCACTGGATGGTCAGGCGATGTGCGCCCTTGCGATCCACCTGACGCAAGTCCAGCGTGGGCGCAGGTTTGGCCAGGTTGTAGGTGGCCGTGGTGGGCAGCTCGCCGTTGTTGGCCAGGCCACTGGCAACCATCGGGTCGGCGGACAACCAACTCACGCCATCAGCGGAGGTCGGTGCAACCTTGGCCAGGGCATCCACGTCGATGTCCATGGCCTTGAGATAAGCCGCCACCTCCGGGACATCTTTCACCGCTTGCGCCGGCGCTGTGGTGAACCCCAGCCGATCACGGCCACTGGGAGCCCAGCGATACAGTCCGCCCAGGTAGGCATAGGCGCAGGCATCCACGCATACGGCGGTCTTGGCAGCGAGACTCGCCGTCTTTGGCTGCCGCGGCGTACCCATATGTGTTGCCATGCCGCCTTCGCGAAAGATCCGGCCAAGCGCCATGCCGGCGGCACGATCGCCGTCGCGCGAATTGAGATAGACGTCCGAACCAGGAGCAATGCGTCCCTTGCTCATGAGCGCGGCAAAACGCAGCGGCGCGGCGGCGTCAATCCGTCCGTGCAGGTAGACCTGCGGGTAGTGCGTGAGGGACAACGTCAGGCGGTCGCTGACCACGTCGATCTTCAATGCCGCCGCGCCGCCATCGACAGCGCCGGCCAGAGCCAGAGAACCCAGCATCAAGCCCGGCCACAGCAGCCACCATGCACGCCAACGCCAGGCGTGGCCAGACAACAAACGCTGATCAAGATTACCGAGGTGCACGGGCACTCCCGTCCGGTCAAGACTCACAGTCTGTGGCTGGGCGAATGTCTCACGGGTGAACGCAACGCCGTCCGGCCGTGGCGATGGCCAATGACGTCTCGGAGTTGTGCAATTCACCATGGATCGGTGTTGATCCGGCAATCGGCGCTCGCCGGTACTGCAGCGCCGGCCGATGGATGGCAGGTCATCGGCGCGAACACTCAGATCGCGTCCAGCGGAATCTTCAGATAGCGCACGCCGTTGTCCTCGGCCGGCGGCAAGTGGCCGGCGCGCATGTTCACCTGCACCGACGGCAGCAGCAACTGTGGCGCCTTCAACGTCGCATCGCGCGCGTTGCGCATGGCGACAAACTCAGCCTCGCCAATGCCCTCGCGCACGTGGACGTTGCCGGCACGCTCGGCCGCCACCGTGGTCTGGTTGGCGAAAACCTCACGACCGGGCGCCTTGTAGTCGTGGCACAGGAAGATGCGGGTAGCCTCCGGCAGCGCGAATATTTTCCTGATCGACCGATACAGCGTGCCCGCATCCCCGCCGGGAAAGTCGCAACGCGCGGTGCCGTAGTCGGGCATGAACAACGTGTCGCCGACGAAGGCCGCGTCACCGATGACATGCGTCATGCACGCCGGCGTGTGGCCCGGCGTGTGCATCGCCGTGGCCTGGATGCTGCCCAGCAAATACTGCTCGCCATCGACGAACAGGTGGTCAAACTGGCTGCCGTCGGTGGCAAAGTCGCTGCCGGCATTGAACAGCGTGGCAAATGCCTCCTGCACGTCGCGGATGTGCTCGCCGATCGCCAGCGTGCCGCCAAGCTGCGACTGCACATACGGCGCCGCCGACAGATGGTCGGCATGCGCGTGGGTGTCGATCACCCACTGAACCGCCAGTCCGTGGGTTCGCACGAAGGCGACCAGCGCGTCAGCCGCGTCGTGACTGGTGCGGCCCGAGGCCGCTTCGTAATCCAGCACGGCATCCAGCACGGCAGCCTGCTGCGTGGATGGATCCCACACCACGTAGCTGAAGGTATTGCTGGGCGCGTGGAAGAACGACTTGACTTCGGCCTGTTGCATGATCTGCTCCTGCAGCGAGTTCAACATGCAGCACAGACCAATACGGACATGACGCCTGCGTCATGTGCGGAAGAGTCGAACGTGCTGCCGCTGCCAGCATTATTGCAAGTACCGGCGACGATGCATGCTGGTTCCGGCCGCCACGCCGGACAGCCGCCGAGCTGGATGGCCGTTCCGACGCACACCCGCGGTGACGGCGCCGGCGACCATCGACGCTGGTCGTGCTCATGCCGCAACGAAACTTCAATGTGCGGCAAGGAAGCCGTACTTGCGATAGATCTTCTGGGCTGCCGGGCTTTGCATGAAGCCCATGAAGTCCTTCGCCGCCTGTTCATGCGGCGCACTTTTCATGCGTGCGGCGGTGTACGTCGCCACGGCGTTCTGGGCGTCGGGTATCGCCACGGTCTCCACCGGGTGATGCAGGATCTGCTGCTGGAAATAGGCCTCCGTGGACCACACCGGCGCCACATCGGATTCGCCCTGCAGCACGCGCAACGGCGACTGCCGGTGGTGGATGCGTGTGAGGTAGGTGCTGCCGTCGGCAACCTTGGCCTGCATGATGGTGTGGTCCAGCGCCTCGCCGCCGACCTTGCGGTAGCTGGCCTCGATCTGTTTGGCGATGCCCTCCCAGGCCGGGTTGGGCATGCTTACGCGCACGTCGGCGCGACCCAGGTCGGCCAGCCCGGCAATGTGCTTGGGGTTGCCCTTGGCGACCAGGATCGCCAGCGGGTTGCGAGCGTAGTCGAAGGTATCGGCAAACCAGCCATGCTGCTTCTGCTGCTTCGCGATCGCGCCCTTGCCAGCGGTATAGACGTCCGGCTTGAGTGTGATGCGCAGGTTGCCCATCACCAGCGCGCCGCTGTCGATCTGCCTGGCCAGGATGCCTGGCGGCAGGGTCTCGACAAACACCCGCTGGTAGGCGGGGTGCGCGCGCTTGAACGCGTCGACCAGGTCGTGGACCACCATGAACTGGTTGCCAGCAAAAAACACCACCAGCTGCGGGTCGACGATATCCCCATGCAGGTCGGCAACCGCATCGAACGGCGGGACACTGAACTGCAGGCCCGCCGGCGGCGGATTCCATGGTGGGAGATAGTCCGTTTCGGTCGCTGCACTGGCGACGAAGCAGGCCGCGCAGCTGGCGGCGGCGAACAGCAGCTTGGGGATGACATGGCGCATGGGGCTTCTCCAGTTCTTACTGCGGGCTCAGGGCATAGCCTTGCTGTTGCAGATCGATGACCGTGGTCAGCCCGGACAAGGCGACGGTGACCTGCGGGTCAACCCAGTCGTAATGGAAATTGTGCTCTGCCACCGCTTGCGCGCACACCGCGACGTCCACACCGGCCTTGCGCAGTTGGGCAATCACCGGCAGGTTCGGATTGGCCACACCGTATTTGCTTCGGTACTGGTCATCGTTCAGCACGATCGGCGTGGCCGGGCCGGCAGCGATGGCCACGAACTTCAGATGCGACAGTGGCACCCCGGCGTTGACATACAGGTTCACCGCGCGCGCCACGTGATCCAGCGACGGGCTCAAGTCGCCTGGCTTGGTGCCCGCCTTGCTCAGGCTGAACACCACTTTGTAAGTGGCCTGCGGATCGGGCTGGTAGGCCGCCTGCGGCATCGGATGGATCTTGCCGGCGCCGACAATCGTCGGCGTCTGCCAGAATCCATCGGTGGCCAGCACACCAGTGGAAAACAGGCTCAACGCAATCAGCATCGGCACGAGCGGACGAATCATGGCGGCCTCGCATAGGTTTGGGCTGCGCGGAATGGCGCGGGGCCATGCTATGCCGCCGTAGCGTGTTGCCAGCGTGTTTTGTCGTGATCCATGCGCTGCCGCGTCAATCAGATGAGGTGCGCAACCCGACCCATATCACAACTTCAGCCATCCACAATGGGAGTGCTTTGCCCGAACCACGCTGTTCCGGTACGGTCGCAGCAGCATTGCCTATTGCGACTGACCCTCTCCAGCAACGAATCCTGCATGACGCCGCGAAGCCTGTAATTGATGATCAACGAGCTGCCCCCACTGGCCGAACTGATCGACCTGCTTCCCGACTCCGTGTGTATAGTCGATGTCGACGGTCGCTTTCTGTACGTCAATGCCAGTTTCGAACGCACATTCGGCTACAGCTCCGACGAAGTGCTAGGCCGGCAAGCCTTTGAGCTGGTCCACGCCGACGACCGCGCTGCAACCATGCGGCAGGCCCAGCAGGTCAACGACGGCACCCTGCAACAACATTTTCGCAACCGCTATATCCACAAGGATGGCCACACCATGGACATCCAGTGGTCCGCGCGCTGGCTACCCGAGTACGGCGTGCGTCTTGGCCTGGGTCGCGAGGTGACCGAACTGCGCCGCGCCGAGAGCGAACTGGAATACCGCGCCGACCACGATTCCTTGACCGGCCTGGCCAACCGCCGCCGCTTGCAGAGCGAACTGCAGCGCACGATTGCACACGCGGCACAGACCGGGGATCGCCTCGCGGTGCTTTACGTGGACCTCGACGGCTTCAAGCGGATCAACGACGAGCGCGGCCACAGCGCTGGCGATCGCCTGTTGATCGAAGTCGCGCAGCGTCTGCAGAAAGGGCTGCGGCAAGGCGACATGGTAGCCCGCGTCGGTGGCGACGAATTTGTCGCGTTGCTGCCGTGTTGCTGTGATGCGCAGGCCGCCAGCAACATGGCTGACGGCCTGCGTGCGCGCCTGAGCCCGCCGTATGCACTGCCCGATGGCCTGTTCCGGATCGATGCCAGCGTCGGTATCGCCTGTTACCCCACGGACGGCCGTGACGCGGACACTCTGCTGGCGCATGCCGACCGCGCGATGTATTCGGCCAAGCGCCAGAAGTAGCCACGTGCCGACGCGCATGCTGCAGGCCACCGCCAGCGCAGCCGTATACTGACAAACCGCACCGCACCCGATATCTGTCCCCATGCTCCGCTCACGCCTCGCCGAACCGCTCGTGATGCTGGCAACGGTGGTGCAGTGGCTGGTGTTGTCGATCTTTACCGGCGCGGTGATCGGCGTTGGCTGCAGTTTCTTCCTGCGCGTGCTGTTTGCCACCGAAGGGCACGTCTACGCCGTGCCGTTGTGGCTGCAGGCGACACTGTTGATGGGTGGCGGCCTGGCCAACGGCCTGCTGCTGCACTTCGGCTACCGCTTGAGTTGCAGCGGATTCAACGATTCGCCCATCGTCGCGGTGAATGAGCAGCATGGCAAGATGCCGTTTCGCACGTTGTGGATCAAACCGCTGGCGGCGCTGATCACGCTCGGCTGCGGCGGCTCGGCAGGCAAGGAGGGCCCATGCTCGCACATCGGCGCCAGCCTCGCCGCTGGCATCGGACGCACGCTGCACCTCAATCAGGAGCTGCGCAAACGCCTGTTGGCCTGCGGCGTGAGCGCCGGTTTTGCCAGCGTGTTCGGCACGCCGATCGCCGGGGCGATCTACGGCGTGGAAATGCTGGCCATCGGCCGCATCCGTCATGACTTCCTGTTTCCGGGCATCGTGGCGGGAGTCACCGCCTTCCAGGTCAGCAAATACCTGGGCGTGCCCTACCCGGTCTACCACGTTGCCTTCATCAGCGACTTCACCGAACTGCTGTTTCTGAAGACGGTGGTCATCGGCATCGTGTGCGGTGCAGCGGCCTGGATGTTTGTCGAACTGCTGCAGCTGATGCGGCGGCTGTTTGGAATATTGCGCGACCGCTACGGGGTGTGGCCGCCGCTGCTGCCGCTGCTGGGTGGCGCGATCCTGTCGCTGCTGGTCGTGTTCATTCCCGCGGACTACCTGGGTTTGAGCCTGCCGTTGATGGAACATGCGCTGCATGGCGAACCGATGCCGTACCTGGGCTTCCTGTGGAAAGCGCTGCTGGTGACGATCACGTTGGGCTCCGGATTCTACGGCGGCATCGTGACCCCGCAGTTTGTCATCGGTGCGGTGCTCGGAGGCGCCTGTGCGCACCTGCTCGGCCTGGAGCCGGCGCTGGGCGCAGCGGTCGGGCTGGTGGCCGTGGTCGCCTCGGCATCCAACGCACCCATCGCAGCCATTTTCATGGGCATCGAGCTGTTTGGCGCCGACTCCACGCTGTACGTGGCTGGCGCATGCGTGGCCGCCTACCTCATCATCGGCCACCGCAGCGTGTATCCGGCGCAGCAGGTCGCCTTCAGCAAATCCTCATGGCTT
>JBDTIE010000099.1:0-7932 GCA_039936515.1 Rhodanobacter sp.
CAACACAAGAGAGGCGCGCATGAAAATCCTTGTTCCGTTGACGATCGCATCCGTCCTGCTCGTGTCGGCCTGTGCAAGCTCTCCGCGAGATAAAGCCGACGCACCGACGCCGGTGGTGTCCTCGGCAACGGCCTCGGTACATCACTATCGTTGCGAGAGCGGTGAAACGATCGCCGCGACCTACCCCTCCACCAATTCGGCTACGGTTCAATACAAGGGTCACAGCTACACCATGCAAATCGCGATTTCCGGCAGCGGTGCGCGTTACGTTGGTGGCGGGTTGGAGTGGTGGACAAAAGGTTCCGGGGCTGGCGCCGAGGGTACCGTTTTCCATCACATGGCTGATGGCACTTCCGGTGAAAGCATCGAGTCGTGCACCGAGTCCTGAGCGAACTCCCCCACGACCGCCCCGGATCGTACCCGGGCGCGTTCGGGGCGCCGGAGAGTTGACGGTCGGAAATGCCCTCATGACCATTCCGGCGAGACCGGATTCACGGCAAACTTGGTCCCTGCATTGAACACGAGTCATCAACGAGGAACAACGGCAATGACCCTGCCCGCGGCGACAGCGCTTTTCGCGGCCCATCCCAAGTCAAGCGCCGTGCTCTCGGCGCTGTTCCTGCTGCTGGGTCTGGCATGTATCAGCGGCTTGGTCCCGACCTCGCCAAACCGGATCGACTTCCCCGGCCGCTGGTGGGTCCTCGCATGCATTGCCTGGCTCGCAGCGGTGTTTGTCGGCCACGCGGCGCTCAAGGGATTCAGGGCAGCTGCCGGCAAGGCCAAACGGTGAATGCCTCCATCGTGCGCAGGCAAGTGGCGTGCACCGATGTGATCCCTTTACTCGTGCCACGTCTGACGCGTGGAGCTCAGCTTGTGCCGCCCAACCGTTTTGTCGGCGCTGTCCGCGTGGTCCGCCAAACCCGTGACCTCTGCAACCAGGAACCCGAACCTGCCTCGCGAAGGAAATGCCCTCATGAGAAAACTCATCGCGTCCACGTTTGCCTCGCTTGACGGCATCGTGCAGGCACCCGGCGGACCGGACGAAGACCCCACTGGCGGTTTTGCCCTGGGCGGCTGGATGGCCTCCTGCGATGGCGAAGGCATGGACATTTCCGCGTCCGGCTTCGATGGCAAGGACCGCGAGCTGGTGCTCGGGCGCAGGACCTACCAGATATTCGAGGCGTATTGGCCGTACCAGGCGCACGACCACCCTGTCGCCAGGATATTCAACGCGGCAAGGAAGCATGTCGCCTCGCGTACCTTGACCCGGCTGCACTGGAACAACTCCACCCTGCTCGACGGCGACGTCACCACGGCAATCGACGCCCTCAAGGCGCAGCCGGGTCTTGACCTGCAGGTGATCGGCAGCGCGCAGCTGCTGCAGACTTTGCAGGCTGCCTCGCTTGTCGACGAATACAACGTGTGGACCTTTCCGCTGGTGCTCGGGCGTGGCAAGCGCCTCTTCAGCGAGATGACCAAGCCCTCTGCGCTGCGGCTTGTGCGCTCCCGCATCTCGGCTGCCGGCGTGGTGATGAGCACCTATGTGCCCGACGGCGAAGTCCAGCCCGGTTCATTCGTGGACGCGGAGCCCAGCGCGAAGGAACTGGACCGACGCAAAAGCATGGCTGACGGGACGTGGTGATGCACGCAATGCAAGGCGACGCGGGAAGGCATGCCCGCTGCCAGCGCGTGACGCGGTTCGGCTGAAGGTACTGCACAGTCGGGTGGCCGCGACCGGCCCGCCATCACTCCACGTCATCCGAACCTTCGTTGACACCTTCAAACAGGAAGGTGGACAGATAGCGCTCGCCGGTGTCTGGCAGCATCGCCAACAGCACCGAGCCGGACGGCGCGTCTGCCGCCACTTGCAGCGCGGCGGCCAGCGTGGCGCCAGAGGAGAGGCCGGCGAAAATCCCCTCCTGCTGCGCCAGTTGGCGCGTGGTGTCGCGTGCCAGCACGTCATCGACCAGCACGACGCGGTCGACCACCTTGGGGTTGAGCACCGCCGGCACGAAGTCCGGAGTCCAGCCCTGGATCTTGTGCGGCTGCCATTCCTGCCCGGACAACAGCGCCGCGCCGGCCGGCTCGGCGGCGATGATCTGCACTTCCGGGCGCGCCACTTTGAGCACCTCGCCGACACCGGTCAGCGTGCCGCCGGTGCCCCAACCGGTGACGAAGCCGTCCAGTCGCCGGCCGGCAAAGTCACGCAGGATTTCTGGTGCGGTGGTTTGACGATGCCACGCGGGATTGGCCGGGTTCTCGAACTGGTTGGTGAAGAACCAACCATGCTTTTGCGCCAGGGCCACGGCCTTCTCCACCATGCCGCTGCCGCGCGCCGCCGCGGGCGTCAACACCACCTTGCCGCCATAGGCGCGGATCAACTTGCGGCGCTCGATTGAAAACGTCTCGGCCATCACCGCCACGAACGGATAACCACGTGCCGCGCAGATCGCGGCCAGGGCCACGCCGGTATTGCCCGAGGTGGCCTCGATCACGGTTTGGCCCGGATGCAACGTGCCGCGCTGTTCGGCATCAAGGATGATCGCCAACGCCAGCCGATCCTTCACCGAGCCGGCCGGATTGAACGACTCCACCTTCACGTACAACTGCACATGCGCCGGGGCGAGGCGATGCAGGCGAATGACCGGCGTATTGCCGATGGTGTCGACAATGCTGTCGAAAATCATTGGTCGCTCCCGTGGCTGGAGTGGAAAATGGCGATCGCGAGCATGCGCGCGCGCAGGTAAAGATTTCCGTCAGATGGCGTGCAGGCCGCCGTGCACGCGTGGTACCGCGCGCGTTGCCCGCGCGCCTGGCGCTGCCATCCGTACAATGGCGACATGACCAAGTCCATGCAGCCTCCCATTGAAGTCCGCGGCACGCCCGCGCAACCCCTCGGCATGAGTCCGGCGCGGTTCCTGCGCGATTACTGGCAGAAGCGGCCGCTGCTGATCCGCCAGGCGTTTGCCGATTTCACGCCGCCCCTGCAACCGGACGATCTCGCCGGCCTGGCTTGCGAGGATGGCGTGCTGTCGCGGCTGATCGTGCACGATGAGCGGCGCGACCGATGGACGGTGAAATCCGGTCCGCTGCAGGAGTCCGATTTCGCGCACACGCCGAAAACCGGCTGGACCGTGCTGGTGCAAGATGTGGACAAGTGGGACGCCGACGTCGCGCGCCTGTTGGAGCATTTCACTTTCTTGCCGAGCTGGCGCGTGGACGACGTCATGGTGTCGTATGCGGAGACCGACGGCGGCGTCGGCGCGCATGTCGATCAATACGACGTGTTCCTGCTGCAAGGCATTGGTCAGCGGCACTGGGCGATCAGTACCGATCCGGACGCGCCTAGGGCATTTCGCCCCGACATTGAGCTCAAGCAGCTCGCGCAGTTCGAACCCACGCACGAATGGCTGCTGGAGCCCGGCGACATGCTGTACCTGCCGCCGGGCGTGCCACACGACGGCACTGCCGTCGGCGGTCCGTGCATGACGCTTTCAGTCGGCATGCGCGCTCCATCCCGGGCCGAGCTGACCGGCGACCTGGCCGACCACATCGCCGAGCGCCTGAGCGACGAACTGCGCTACGTCGACCCGGATCTCAAGCCTGCCACGCGCAGCGGCGAGATCGACCGCGCCAGCCTCGCGCGCCTGCGCCAGGCGCTGCCGTTTGCGGCGGCATTCGACGATGCCGTGCTCGCGGACTGGTTCGGCCGCTTCATCACCCGCTACCGCAATGCGCACGTCGTCGCCCCCGCCGACAAGCCGCTGACCGACACGGCACTGGAGCGCAAGCTGGCCGCGGGTGCGCAGTGGCTGCGCCATCCATGGACACGGCTGGCGTGGCACGTCGACCGCAGCGGCTGCGCGCTCTACGCCAATGGCGAGGCCTATCCCTGCAGCGCTTCGTTCGCCCAAGCGCTGTGTGCGCAACGCAAAGGCGTGGTGGCAACCGATCTGGGCGTTATCGATCGCGCCGCGTTGCTGGCGCTGGTCAACGACGGCCACCTGCAACTGCGCAAGCCACGCCGCCAATGAAGCTGCAGGACTTCCATGTCGAGCTGGCGAGCTGGGCCAATGCCGCACAGCGCGATGCGTTGCGCGCGCTGCGGCAGGAGGTATTCGTGCTCGGACAAAACGTGCCGAAGGCGCGCGAGCAGGACGGCCTGGACGGCGATTGCCAGCATGTGCTGGCGCGGGACGAAACCGGTGTCGCCATCGGCTGTGCACGCATGGATGCGCACGGCAAGATCGGCCGCATGGCGGTGCGCGAGCCTTGGCGCGGACGCGGTGTCGGTGCGGCGATGTTGCGTGAGCTGGTGGCGTTGGCGCGCTCGCGTGGCGCCGGGCAGGTGACGCTGGCAGCCCAGCTCAGCGCGTTGGGCTTCTACGTACGCGGCGGTTTCATCGCCTTTGGCGAGGAGTTCGAGGACGCAGGCATGCCCCACCGCATGATGCGGCTGGATCTGCACACGGCGCGTCCCGAACCGCCGCCTCTGCGCGATCACGGCGCGCTTGCGGTGGGCAACCGGGCTGACGTGGTGGCCGCACGCCTGCAACTGCTCGCCGACAGCCGCCACCAGCTGCTGATCCGCGTGCCCACGCTGGATCTGGACATCTACGCGGGGCCAGTCGAAATCGAGCAACTGCGCCGGGTGGCGATTTCCGGGCGCGCGGCGAGCATCCGTATCCTGCTGCACGACCCCACCGCCGCACTGGTCAACGATCATCCGCTGGTGGCGCTGGCGCAGCGCCTGGCCAGCGCGTTCGAGATTCGCATGCCGGTGGACCCAGTGGATCTGGCGTGGATCGGCGCGTACACGTTGAACGACGTCGGCGGCTATCTGTACTTGCCTGACGCCAGCCGTCCAAGCGGGCGCGCCGCGCGCGATGACCGCGGCGCGCAAGCGCCGTTGCGTCAGCAGTTCAACGAGGTGTGGGAGCGCGCGGAGCCGGCCAGCATGCTCAAGGCCCTGCATTTGTAGGGACGGCCGACGGCCGCCAAGCCGTGGGCGATGCAGGCCGCGGCGCGGCGCGCTGGAAGTCGTTGCGCGCGCCACGCGGCACAAGCATGCTGGCCGAGCTGTTCGGGTTCCGCATTGCAGCAGGCGAAGGCTATAATTGGTGAATTAACTGCAGTCATCCGCCCTTAACCGTTCCGGCCGCCAGCGCCGGTGGAAAACCGCGACTTCATAGGCCGATGGCCGCAAGCCTCCCTTCCCTGCCGGTGGTGACGTGAGTACCAATCCTGTCCGCGAGTTTTTTGAATCCTCCCAGTTGTCCGGTGGCAATGCCGATTACGTCCAGGCCCTGTACGACCAGTGGCTGACTGACGCCGCCGCCGTGTCGGAGCAATGGGCCCGCTACTTCGAGGGGTTCAAGGGCCGGGAGGCCGGCGACGTCCCGCACGCGGCAGCCATTGCGCGGATCGAGTCGGCGCAGCGCCAGCGCGCTGGCGCGCAGACCGCCGCTCCGGTAAGCGATGAACACGCGCGCAAGCAAGCCGGCGTGCTGCGCCTGCTCACCGCCTACCGCTCGCGCGGACATCTGGCGGCCAATCTTGACCCGCTGGGCCTTGCCGCGAAGATGCCGGCGCCGGACCTGGGCCTGCCGTTCCATGGCTTGAGCGACGCCGACCTCGATACCGAGTTCGACACCGGCAACTACGCCGGCGACGGCCAGCGCATGAAGCTGCGCGACCTGCTTGCACGCTTGCAGAAAACCTACGCCAGCACCATCGGCGCGGAGTTCATGCACATCAGCAACCACGAGCAGCGCAACTGGATCTACAGCCACCTGGAGCAGTCCGCCGGCGACAGCGGCCTGGACAAGGCCGGCAAGCTGCGCGTGCTCGAAGGGCTGACGGCAGCCGAAGGCCTGGAGCGCTACCTGCACACCAAGTACGTCGGCCAGAAGCGCTTTTCGCTGGAAGGCGGCGACAGCCTGATCCCGATGCTCGATGACGTGGTACGCGCCGCCGGCGACAACGGCGTCAAGGAAGTGGTCATCGGCATGGCCCACCGCGGCCGGCTGAACGTGCTGGTCAACATCCTGGGCAAGCCGCCGAAGACGCTGTTCGACGAATTCGAGGGCAAGTTCGAGTTGGCCGACGACCCGGCGCACACCGGTGACGTCAAATACCACCTGGGCTTTTCCACCGACGTGAAGACGCCCAAAGGCGGCGTGCACGTGGCGCTGGCCTTCAATCCGTCGCATCTGGAGATCGTCAACGCGGTGGTTGCCGGGTCGGTGCATGCGCGGCAGACGCGGCGCCGCGACAGCGGCCACAGGCAGTCGATGGCCGTGCTCATCCACGGCGACGCCGCCTTTGCCGGCCAGGGCGTCAACATGGAGCTGCTCAACATGTCGCAGGCGCGGGGCTTCCGCATCGGCGGCAGCCTGCACATCGTGATCAACAACCAGGTCGGTTTCACCACGTCCAACCCGCAGGACGCGCGCTCGACCATGTACTGCACCGACCTGGCCAAGATGGTCAACGCGCCGGTGCTGCACGTCAACGCCGACGACCCGGAGGCAGTGATCGAGGTCACGCGCCTGGCCTACGCTTTCCGCAAGCAGTTCCAGCGCGACGTGGTGATCGACCTGGTGTGCTATCGCCGCCACGGCCACAACGAGGCGGATGAGCCGGCGGCCACGCAGCCGGTCATGTACAAGGTCATTCGCGCCCGTCCGACCACGCGCGACCTTTATCAGCAACAATTGGTGAAAGAAGGCGTGCTGGCCGAGGGCGACGCGGCCAAGCAGTTCGAGGCCTATCGCGACCGCCTGGAAGCGGGCAAGGCGATGACCGACATCGACCCCTCGCCGGCTCGCGACGGTCGGGTCGACTGGGCGCGCTTCACCGGCGGCAAGCTGTCCACGCCGACCGACACGCGCGTGTCCAAGGCCAAGTTGCTGGATCTTTCGGCCAAGCTGCTGGCACTGCCGGAGGACATGAAGTTGCAGCCGCGCGTGGCCAAGATCTATGAGGATCGACGCAAGATGGGCGCCGGGGAGCAACCGGCCGACTGGGGCTTTGCCGAGAACCTGGCCTACGCCACACTGATCGCCGAAGGCCACGACATGCGCCTGGTTGGCCAGGACACCAGCCGCGGCACGTTCTTCCATCGCCACGCCGTGTTGCACGACCAGACCGACGGTCACACCTTCCTGCCGCTGGGCATGATCCGCGCCGACGCCGACGTGGAAGTCATCGACTCGCTGCTCAGCGAGAATGCGGTAATGGCCTTTGAATACGGCCACTCCACCACCGACCCGGACACGCTCAACATCTGGGAGGCGCAGTTTGGCGACTTCGCCAACGGCGCACAGGTGGTCATCGACCAGTTCATCAGTTCCGGCGAAGCGAAGTGGAACCGCCTGTGTGGCCTGGTGCTGCTGCTGCCACATGGCTACGAAGGCCAGGGCCCGGAGCATTCGTCGGCGCGCCTGGAGCGCTACCTGCAGCTGTGCGCGATGGACAACATGTCCGTGTGCGTGCCGACCACGCCGGCACAGAACTTCCACATGCTGCGTCGGCAGATGCTGCGTCTGGTGCGCAAGCCGTTGATCGTGATGACGCCCAAGTCACTGCTGCGGCACAAGCTGGCCGTGTCCTCGCTGCAAGAGCTGGCCGACGGCAACTTCCAGCTGGTCATCGGCGAACACCGCAAGCTGGCGGCAAAGAAGGTCAAGCGCGTGGTGTTGTGCTCGGGCAAGGTTTACTACGACTTGCTGGAAGACGCCGAAAAGCGCGACTTGAAGGATGTGGCGATCATTCGCGTCGAGCAGCTCTATCCATTCCCGCACAAGGCGTTCTCGACGGAGCTGAAAAAGTATCCGAACCTGAGCGAAGTGGTCTGGTGCCAGGATGAGCCGCAAAACCAGGGTGCATGGTTCTTCGTGCAGCACTACATCCACGAGAACATGAACGACG
>JBDTIE010000100.1:0-3380 GCA_039936515.1 Rhodanobacter sp.
ATTCCGCTGCTGGCGCAATTGCATGAGCGCCTGGGCGACAACCTGACCGTGACCTACCGCCAACGCGAGCCTGGCGCGGTGGTCATCGATTTCGGCATCGTCGACATGCCGGTCGAGTGAGCGGCCATTCCATGACCTATCCCGCGTTCTACGACCAGGCGCCGCGCATCAGCGTGCGCGATCCGCTGGCCGATTTCCTCGGCGCCGCCGAGGATGGCCTGATGGAATACCGCTATCTCGACGCGGTGCACCTGGCCGGCCATTCCTGTCCGACCGTCGCCGGTGCGTGGCTGCTGACGCGTGCCGCCCTGCGCGCGTTGTATGGCGACGCCACGCCCGAGCGCGGCGGTGTCACCGTGCGCATGCCCAGCGCGCAGGATGAAGGCGTCACCGGGGTGATGGCGCAGGTGTTCACCTTGGTCACCGGCGCGGCCGCGGACAACGGCTTCCACGGCATTGGCGGCCACTTTGTGCGTCAGGGCCTGCTGAGTTACACCGGCACCACGCCAGGTGAGCCGATCATGTTCACGCGCCGCGACAACGGCAAGATCGTGGGCGCGGAACTGGACCTGCGCGCGGTGCCACCGGTACCCAACCTGCGCGGGCTGATGGTGGCGGCAATCAATCCGGCGGCCAGCGCCACGCAGCGCCGGACATTTGCAGATGCCTGGCAAGGTCGCGTGCGGACGTTGTTGCTGGACCACGCCGACGATGCGCGAGTGGTGCGCTTGTCGCGCCTCAACTGACGCTCACGGCAGCTTGCACGCGCGACCGCTCGCCGCGCTCCGGCGCTCCGTTGCATCCTGGCGGCGCCGCGCATTGGCCAGCAGCACACCGCCGATAATGATCCCGCCGCCCACCAGAGTCAGCAGCGCCGGTCGCTCGCCCAGCCAGACCCAGCCGATCAGCACCACGATCGGCGGCGACAAGTACAGGAAGGTGGACAGCTGCGAGGCCGACGCGCGGCGCAGCGCCGCATTCCACGCCAGATAGCCGATAAAGGTAGGCGCCACGCCCAACCACAACAACGCGGCAACGTGCGACCGCGGCGCGATCACCAGCGCCTGCGGCAAGCGCCAGCCAAACGGCAAGGTGGCCAGCGTGGCGGCAACGAACGTGAAGGCCGTGACTGCGATCATGCTGCAACGTGCAAACAACGGCTTCTGGCCGACGAAGTAAATCGCGGTGGCCAACACGCTGATCAGCACCAACGCTGCCCTGGGTTCGAACTTCACCTGCTTGCCGCTGGCCAGCACCACCATCACCACGCCGACCAACGCCACGCCGAGCCCGATCAAGGTGCGTGTGGGCAGGCGTTCGCCAATCCACAGCGCCGATACCGCCGCGGTTGCTGCCGGCACCAGGGCAATCAGGATCGAGGCCGTACCGCTGGCGATGCGGGTCTCGGCGTAATTGAGGCACAGGTGATACACGGTCAGCCCGACCACGCCAAGCAGCGCCAACTGCGGCCAGTCGCGACGCGCCGGCAACGGGATCCGCTTGACCAGCATGAGCAGCGCAAAACACAGCGCGCCAATCGCCAGCCGGGCCAACGCCACTTCGCCGGGCGTGAACGAAGCCAGCGCATACGCGATCGAGGCGTACGCGGACGACCAGGTCAGCAACGCAATGCCGATATAAACCATGGCACGCCGATCAAGGCGCTCGGAGCTGTCCATCGGCGCGCAATCCAGAGCAGGGAAGCGCGCATCCTAGTCTTGCTGGTGGCGTCGGGGAACACAGCGCCCCGTCATACGGGTAGCGCTTGACCAATCGCAGCCGGCCGCGGCCGATCGTGCCTTGGCAGCGGAACCCGGGATCGCGTGCTGAGACGCAGTCCATGGAACGTGACGCGCAGCATGTCGCACGATGCATGATGATGGCGGACAGTTCGCGCTGCGCTGCGAGGATGCGGCGACCGCACAATCACGATGGCCCGTCACGTGCTGTCCCTACCGGTTGAGCCGATGTCCAACACCACTGACAACCCGCCCGTTTCGCCTGAAGATGCACCGCTCGACCCCCAGCGCCGGCGCCTGCTCGGCGGCATCGCCCTGGCGGGCGCCGCGTTCACGGTGGGTGGCTGCCAGCAGGGCACACGCCCCGCCGCGGGCGCCACAACTGCGCCTGCCAGTGCCGCGGCGCTCGACGCGATGCTCCGTCGGCATATCCAGCATATCGTCGTGCTGTACGCGGAAAACCGCAGCTTCAACAACCTGTTTGCCGAGTTCCCCGGCCTGGCCCAGCCGTTGTCCGCGGTGCCGGTGGAGGCCACGCGCCAGCGTGACCGCGATGGCAGCGTGCTGGCCAGGCTGCCACCGGTTTGGGGCGGCATGGTGCCGCAATTGCAGGTCGTCGAGCACCGCACCTACAAGATTGGCCAGGAGGCGATCACGGGGCTGGCCAACCAGCCCTTCACCTTGCGCACGCCCGACGGCGAACCGCTGCCGCATGGCGTCATCACCCGCGACCTTGTGCACCGCTTCTACGAGAACCAGTTGCAGATCAACGGCGGGCGCAACGACGGCTTCGTCGCCTGGGGCGACACCGGAGCGATGCCCATGGGTCACTACGGCGATGGCGCGGTCAACCTGCGGTTGTGGCAACTGGCCCGGCAGTACACCTTGTGCGACAACTTTTTCATGGGCGCCTTCGGCGGCTCGTTTCTCAATCACCAGTACCTGGTTGCCGCGCAGCCACCGCAGTATCCGGCAGCGCAAGCGCAGCGCATGCATCTGCGCACGGCGCACGTCGAAGGCGACGACCCGACCGGCACGCGTCCGCGCCTGGACGCCGACAGCCCGCGCAGCGCGATGCAGGGCCGGGCGAAATTCGCCTCCGCCGACACGCTGACCCCCGACCTGTGGGTGGTCAACACCATGGGCCCGGCCTACGCGCCGGCATTCAACCCCGATCCGAATAATGTGCTGCTGGCGGATGCGGCCAATCTCAACACGTTGCCGCCGCAAAGCCACCTGACCATCGGCGATGCGCTCTCCGCCGCCAATGTGGATTGGGCTTGGTACGCCGGCGGTTGGCAACTGGCGCTGGACGGCAACGGTGACGGCGAGGCGGATTCATTCCCCGGCGTGCCCAACTTCCAGTCGCACCACCAGCCGCTCAATTACTTCCGTCAATTTGCACCCGGCACAGCGGCGCGGCGCCAACACCTGCGCGACGGCGGTTTCGGCCAAAGCACCCGCAGCAACCGCTTCCTTGCCGACGTCGCCGCCGGCGCCTTGCCGCCGGTCAGCTTCTACAAGCCGGGCCGCTGCGCGAGAAGCTCGTGACCGCCCTGCTGCCACCGTTGCTGACCAGCGTGCGCGACATCGACTGCGACGACGGCGACACGGTCAAGACCCTGTGGCGCGGGCAGGACG
>JBDTIE010000101.1:0-3689 GCA_039936515.1 Rhodanobacter sp.
ATGGTTTCAGCCTTGCGTCGGATGAAGTCGGCGTATTGGGCATCCGTCGTGAGCCGCTGTTCGGGGAAGACCGGCGCGCCGCGACAGGCGTCAAATGCGGACTGGTCGAGGATCTCCCGTGACAACCGCGCGGCGAGGATCATGCGCTGCAGGTCGGAGCCTCCCGGGTCGCTCAGGTAGCCGGCGTGGATGGCGATGGGCTGCGCCGGGTCGGCCGAGCGCAGCCGCAGCCGGCCGCGGCTGTGCGGGTGCAAGTGGCAGGCGTGCAGGGTGTAGCCGCGGCCAGGCAGGCGGTGGCGGCCGTGGTCGTCAAGCAGCGCGGGCACGAAATGGAACTGCAGGTCGCAGCGCGCGTCTTCGGCCAACGCGCTGCGTACGAAGCCGCCGGCTTCGGCCACGTTGGAGCTGCCCGGGCCGTCGCGATGGCGCAGCCAGCGCCAAGCGGCAGCCATTTCGTTGAGGTGGTCGTAGGTGATGTTTTGCGTGCTGCCATCGAGCGTGCAGATGTCGAGATGATCTTGCAGGTTGTCGCCTACGCTGGACAGGTCGACGTGCACGTCGATGCCGTGTTCGCGCAGATGGGTGGCCGGGCCAATGCCGGATAGCATCAGAAGTTGCGGGGTGTTGATCGCGCCGGCGGCCAGGATGACCTGGCCGGCCTCGATCCGCTCCACCGCGTGGCGACTGCGGCGAAATTGCACGCCAATGGCGCGGTTGCGGTCGAGCAGCACGCGTTCGACCAGTGCGTGCGTTCGAACATGCAGGTTTGCGCGCGGCCGTGCCGGTTGCAGAAAGGCCGTCGCCGCCGAACAGCGCGCGCCATCGCGCTGGGTCACCTGATACAGGCCGAAGCCGGCTTGCTCGGTGTCGTTGAAATCGGCGCGTCGGGCATGCCCGGCGCTGGCAGCGGCATCGACCAGGGCCGCTGACAACACGTTGTGGTGGCGCAGATCGGAGACGCCAAGCAAGCCGCCCACGTTGTGCAGCGCGCTGGCGCCGCGACTGTTGTCCTCGCTGAGCAGGAACCACGGCAGCACCTGCGGCCAGCCCCAGCGCGGGTCGCCGGTAGCTGCCGCCCAGCCGTCATAGTCCGCAGGCACGCCACGCACGTAGCACATGGCATTGATGGCGCTGGAGCCGCCCAGGGTCTTGCCGCGGGGCCACCACAGGCGGCGATCCAGCAACGCCGGCTGCGGCTCGGTCCGGTAGTTCCAGTTGACGCGGCGGTTACTGGCCAGCCGCGCGATACCCGCCGGCATGTGGATCAGCGGGTTCCAGTCGCGACCACCGGCCTCCAGCAGCAACACGCGATGTGCCGGATTGGCGCTGAGCCGGTTGGCCAAAACGCAGCCTGCGGAGCCTGCGCCGACAATCACGTAGTCATAGGTCGTCAAGGGCTTCCCCATATGCGGCAGCGTGGCCGCGGACGCATGCTAGGCTTGGCGCCCCAACGGATGAAGCGGTGAGTGTGCAGCGCCATGCGGTCGTGAAACAAGCTGCCACGCCGGCGTTGTCGGCGCTGGCGTTCTTTTTCGTCATGACTTCGTACTACATCGTGCGTCCGGTGCGTGACCAGTTGAGCGGTGCTGTGGGATCGCAGTCGCTGCCAGTGTTTTACGGCGCGGTGTTCCTGGTGATGCTGGCGTTGACGCCGGTATTTGGCGCCTTGGTGGCGCGCTTTCCGCGGCGGCAACTGGTGCTTTTCAGCTACAGTTTTTTCCTCGTCTGTTTGCTGGCGTTCGTGCCGGCGTTCGTGGCGCAGGACAGCATCGGGGCACGCACGCTCGGCGTGGTGTTTTTCGTCTGGGCGAGCGTCTTCAACCTGTTTGTCGTGTCGCTGTTCTGGAGCGTCATGGCCGATGTCTTCGACAGTGGCCAGGCGCGGCACATGTTTTCGCTCATCGCCCTGGGCGGCATGGGCGGGGCGTTGTTTGGACCGCTGGTGACCAAGGTGCTGGTCTACCAGATCGGTGTGGCGCCACTGCTGCTGGTGTCGGCTTTGGCCTTGGGATTGGCCATGGGTCTGCTGCTGCACGTGTGCACGCAGCACGACCGCAGGTTCCGCGGGGCGGGCGAGCGGGTGATCGGTGGCTCGTTCCTGGCTGGCATTCGTGAGCTGTGGTCGCGCCCGTTCCTGCGTTACATGGCGTTGCTGATGCTTTTCGCCGATGGCATCGGCACACTCGGTTATGCGCTGGTGGCGGATTACGCCAAAGCGCACTTTGCCGACAACGTTGCACGCACCGCGTTCTACAACGATCTGGATCTGGCCACCAATCTGCTTGGCGCCACGTTGCAGCTGACGCTCACGCGCTGGCTACTGGTGCGTCACGGCGCAGGCTGGGGCGTGCTGCTGCCGGCGCTGGTCAATGTGTTGTTGCTGGGTGCGATGGTGTGGCTGGCCGACGACAACCTGCTCGTGCTGGGCTATGCCGTCCCGGCATTGGCGCTGATGCTGGTGGTGACGCGCGGTTTTGCCTATGGCATGACCAAGCCGGCAGTCGATGCGCTCTACACCCGCGTGCCTCGCGAGACGCGCTACAAGGGCAAGAACTTTGTGGAGACGGCGGTGTGGCGGTTCGGTGATGTGGTGGTGACCAGCGCGGTCAGCGGCTTGCGTGCCGTGGGCATGGGCGTGGCTGGCCTGGCATTGCTCGGCACCGGCGTAGCCGTCGGCGCAGCCGTGATCGCGCGTCGTGCCGGTTGGTCGCCGGACCTGGCGCCCGAAGATCACCTGCAAAGTGACAACGGCAAGACGCGGCAAGCGTGATCCGGCGGCGTCAGCTGTCTCTGATAGCGGCTACCGGCCTAGCTGGTGATATACCGTTCCAGATGTTCGATCTGCTCTGCCTGCGCGTCGATCACGGCCTTGACCAGGTCGCCAGTGGAAATCACGCCAATGACGACGTTGTCCTGCATCACCGGCAGGTGGCGCACGCGGCTGTCGGTACACAGGCGCATGCAGTCGAAGATGTCAGTGTCGGGGCCGACGGTCAGCGGCTCGCCGCTCATGATGTCGGCCACGGCAGTCTCCGCCGAGGAGCGGCCCTGCAGCACCACCTTGCGCGCGTAGTCGCGCTCGGACACCACTCCCAGCAATTGCGCGCCGCGCATCACCAGCAACGCACCGATGCGCTGCTGGGCCATGACCTTGATGGCCTCGCGCACCGGAGCATCCGGGCCGATGGAATAGACGACGTCGCCCTTGGCTTGCAGCAATTGCTTGACCTGGCTCATGTCCGTGCCTCCGTTGGCCCCGCCGGCCGCCTGTCTGGAGTCTAGCGCCCGTATGTGGCGGGGTTGTTCGTTCGGTGTGAACGCCGCGACGGCGCATTGGGTGGGGCATCGTTGCGCTGCAAATAGGCCGGGCCGCCCAGTTGCTGCATCTGCCGCAGCACCCACTGCGTGCGCCGCGCCAGATAAGCGCTGGGCCGGTCCGCGTGCAAACGCCGCGGGCTGGGCAAGACCGCGGCCAGGCGCGCTGCCTGCGCAGGGTCGAGCCGGGAGGGGGTGGAATGGAAAAACACCGCGCTGGCGGCACCCACGCCGTACACGCCATCGCCGAACTCGGCGATGTTGAGATATATCTCGACGATGCGCTGCTTGGGCCAGGTCCACTCGATCAGCACCGTGAACCACGCCTCCAGCCCCTTGCGCACAAAACTGCGGCCGTTCCACAGGAACAGGTT
>JBDTIE010000102.1:0-18358 GCA_039936515.1 Rhodanobacter sp.
AAGCCCTTGTCGGTATCACTCTCACGCGCCAGCGGAGAGACCTCCACCGGGTGATCGATGATGAACGTCGGCTGGATCAGCGTCTGCTCCACGGTCTTCTCGAAAATTTCCTGCAGCAACTTGCCCCAACCGTAACCGGGCTTGACGGCAATATGCAGCCGCTGCGCATGGGCAGCCAGCGCCGCGCGATCGCGCAACTGTTCGCGCTGGATTTGCGGGTTGTTCTCCAGCACTGCGTCCTCCATGCGCCAGCGGCGGAAGGCGGGCGCGACATCGATCGTGGCGCCATCCCAGGTGAGCTCGGTGGTACCCATGACCTCGCGCGCCACGTCGCGTATCAGCGCCTCGGTCAGATCCATGATCTCGTGATACGTGGCGTAGGCCTGGTACAGCTCCAGCATGGTGAACTCGGGGTTGTGCCGGGTCGACACGCCCTCGTTGCGGAAATTGCGGTTGATCTCGTACACCCGGTCGAAGCCGCCGACCACCAGGCGCTTCAAGTACAACTCCGGCGCCACGCGCAGGTACAAATCCAGATCCAGGGCATTGTGGTGGGTGATGAACGGCCGCGCCGTGGCGCCACCGGGAATCATGTGCATCATCGGCGTTTCCACTTCCATGAAACGCCGCGCCGGCGATTCCAGCCACTGGCGCATGAAACCGATGATGCGCGAGCGCTGGGCAAACGTGCGCCGTGTTTCCGCGGTGACGATGAGATCGACGTAGCGCTGGCGGTAGCGCTGCTCGACGTCGGTCAGGCCGTGGAACTTGTCCGGCAGTGGCCGCAGGCTCTTGGTCAACAGCCGCAGCTGGTCCACGCGCACCGACAGCTCGCCGGTCTGGGTGCGCATCAACGTGCCTTGCGCGCCGACGATGTCGCCCACGTCCCAACCCTTGAACGCGGCATAGATATTCTCGCCCACACCGGCCTGGCGGATGAATAGCTGGATACGTCCGGAAAAATCCTGCAGCTGCACGAAGCTGACCTTGCCTTGCACGCGCTTGAGCACGACGCGGCCGGCGACGGCAACGCGGCGGGACGCCGTCTCGATCGCCTCGGCGGTATGCATGTCCTTGTCGGCAAACTCGTCCTGCAAGTCTCCGGCAAAGTCGGCAACCTTGAAATCATTGGGAAACGCGATCCCCGCCGAACGCAATGCCGCCAGCTTCTCGCGACGCTCGGCGATCAGCTTGTTCTCGTCGACGGGCTGGATATCGGTTGCTTCACTCATGGTTTTTCCCGTGACCGCCGGCCAGGACCGCCGGCAGTGACTCGTGATGGCGGCTTGCTCGCCGTCGCTGCGTCGGTTGACTCAGTCGTCCTTGCCAATCGCCTTCTTGAAGCCGCGTTTGGTGGCGTCCCAGCCGTCCCGCGCGCCGTGTCCAACGGCAATACCGGCCTTTTTCGCGCCATGGCCGATGCCTTTGCCCGCGTCCTTGGCGCCGTGCCCGACCTGGGTGGCCACATCGCGGGTGGCGTGACCGACATGTCGCGCGCCGTCCGCCACGCCATGCCCGACCGTTTTGGCATCCTGCTTGACGGCCTGCTTTGCGTTCGTGCCGGCGCCGTCCTGCCACGGCTGCGCGTACGCGCTGGATGCCGCCAACGCTGCGGCCGCCAGCAGGGTGATGCCGATGTTCTTGCCGTTCATGCGCGTCCCCTCGTCACTGTCCAACGGTCATGCGTCGATGCGCTTGGAGCCGGCGGTCAGGCCGGACTTCAGGCTGGCTTCGATGAATTCGTCCAGGTCACCGTCAAGTACCTTCTGCGTATCGGTGCGCTCCACGCCGGTGCGCAGGTCCTTGATGCGGCTCTGGTCCAGCACATAATTACGAATCTGGCTGCCCCAGCCGATGTCGGATTTGGTCGCTTCCAGTGCGTCGCGCTCGACGTTGCGCTTGCGCACCTCCAGCTCGTACAACTTGGCCGCCAGCATCTTCATTGCGCGGTCGCGGTTGGAATGCTGGCTGCGCTCGACCTGGCAGGCGACCACAGTATTGGTCGGGATATGCGTGATGCGCACTGCCGACTCGGTCTTGTTGACGTGCTGGCCGCCGGCGCCGGAGGAACGATAAACGTCCATCCGCAGGTCAGCCGGATTGATGTCGATATGGATTTCGTTGTCGACCTCGGGCGAAACGAATACCGAGGTAAAGCTGGTGTGCCGCCGGTTGTCCGAGTCAAACGGTGATTTGCGCACCAGACGGTGCACACCAATCTCGGTCTTGAGCCAACCGTAGACGTAATCGCCCTCGACGCGGAAGGTGGCGGACTTGATGCCGGCCACGTCGCCGCCGGATACCTCCATCAACTCTGTCTTCCAGCCGCGGTGCTCGCACCAGCGCAGGTACATGCGCAGCAGCATCTCGGCCCAGTCCTGCGCCTCGGTGCCACCGGCGCCGGCCTGGATGTCGACGAAGGCGTTGGCGGTATCCATCTCGCCGGAAAACATGCGCTCGAATTCGAGCTTGCCGACCTTCGTTTCCAGCCGTTCAAGGTCGTGGGTGACTGCCAACGCGGTGTCATCGTCGCCATCGGCCATGGCCAGCTCCAGCAGTTCGCTGGCGTCAGTAAGGCTGGTAGTCAGTTCGTCGATGCCGTGCACGACGGTATGCAGCCGGGCGCGCTCGCGGCCCAGGTCCTGCGCGCGCGCCGGGTCATCCCAGACCTTGGGGTTTTCCAGCTCGCGGGTGACTTCCTCCAGCCGTTCACTCCTGCTGGCATAGTCAAAGATACCCCCGGAGCGATTCCACCCGCTCACGGATATCTGCGATCTGCGCAAGGATGGGGTTGGTCTCGATCATGGGCTGGAATCACCGGAAAACGACCGCGTATGTTAGCAGACGCTGCCCCGGCACAGGACGCCGCAACGCGCTCATAATCCGCCGCATCGCTGGGCAACGGGAACGCGGATGAGCCGGACATGGATGTGTGTGCTGACGCTGCTGGCCATCTCTGGTGCTGCGCCAGGCCTTTGCGGCGCGCCGACCGCCCAGGCGATGACAACGGCAAGCCCGCCTGGCCAGGCGGTGGCGGCGCAGACGCTGGCGACGGTTGAACGCGCGTTGCAACGCGCCGACGTGCCCGTCCTGGCACGGCTGTACGAGGAATCTGCGCGACCAGCCGACCGCGTGCTCGCCGCCATCGCGCTCGAGCGCATCCACTTCAACCTGGACAAATCCACCGATGACGCGCGCGTGTGCGAACGCAGCCTGTTCGCCAGCCAGCCGCAGGTGGCTTTCTTCTGCGCGCAACTGGCAAATGGCAACCTACGCCTGGCAGCTGGCGCGCAAGCTGCCGATGCCGACGAACTGGACATGGCCAGGCGTTATGCCGATACGCTGCAACGCCGGGTCGGCGAGCACCTGCGCGCCTATGTCGTTGCGCAGCAGGACCAGCCGCCTTTGCAAGTGCTCAAGCCCGGGGGCGGCTTCAGCGTCGCGCTGGAGCGCAGTGTCTCCAACGGCTGGCTGCCGAAATTGCAGGTGCAGGCCAACGGCCAGACCACGCTGCTCATCGTCGACACCGGCAGCGGCTACCTCACGCTGGACGAGGACGCCGCACGCGAGCTCGGCGTGCGCATGCTCGACCGATCAGGCCGGATCCGCGGCTTGCTGTCCACCGACATCCCGGTGAAATACGGGGTACTGGACAAGTTCACCTTTGCCGACGTCACCGTGCTGAACGCGCCGGTAACGGTGGTACCGGGGCGAAAGCGGTTGATCGGCATCGACCTGCTCCGGCGCCTGGGCGCCCTGCGCATTGCCGGGGACAGGCTCACCGTGTACGCCACCGACGATAGCCGTCCCGCGTGCGAGCAACCGATGCTGGTGGCAAGTGACGCGTGGGGCAACCGCAGCCGCATCGTCGTTGCCCTGGCCATCGAGGGCACGTTGCAAACCGTTCTGCTCGACACCGGCAGCAGCTCGTTCCTCAGCGCCGACCAGAGCGTCATGGACACGCTGCACAGCGGCCACAACACACGGCTGGATGTGCACGACATGGGTCCGCGACGGCACCAGGCGCGCATCAACAAGGCCACGGCCGAGGTCATCATTTCCGGGCAACCGTTCCAGGTCACCTTCGACATATTCAAGGACGCGACGATGCCGTGGAGCTACATGCTCGGCGCCGGCGCGCTGGAGCACATGGATTTCTACCTGGACTACGACAACCACCACACCTGCCTGCTGCTGCACGAGGACAGGCACTGATGGCAACCGGCGCACAGCCATCGCTGGCCGCGTGCCCTATCGGCGGCGTCAGGCGGGGCTTGGCTCGCTGATCCAGCGCTTGGCCTCGTCCATTTCGGACGCGGCAAACAGGCGAAAATCGGCCGGCACCATGAAGCCCATGGCGGCCGCAGCGGCACGCAGCCAGGGCACGTCGGTCACCAGCGCCACGCGCTCCCAGCCGCTGAAGTGGCGCGCGCCCAGCTTGATGTCGTTCCACATCGCGCCTGGATCAAAGCCGATGAAATCCTCCGCGGTGACATACAGCAGGCGCAACTTGCGGTTGAGCGCGAAGGCCGCTTCCACGTCCGGCACCAGCACGCGCTCATAGTCCTCGGCAGTGACCTGGCCATGGGCGCGAAAGCCCAGCGTGCCCGCAGGCAAGGCAGTGATTTGTTCGATCATGGCGTGCTCCCCGGACGAGGTCCAAGTGTGCCGTGGCCTGCGTGAATTCGGCGTTCGAGCGAGTGCTCAGGCCGGTTCGACATGGCGCAGCAACAGGCGTGCGCTTTCGCGTCCCTGCCATTCGTTGACGGTCAGCTCGTAGGCGGCGCGCAGTCGCGGCGGCGGCACGCGCGCCGGATCGACGTTGAACATCACCGCGTCCTGCAGAGCACCGTCGCGCGGATCGCGCAATTGCAAGCGCCAGTGCGCCTCCCCCATGCGTTTCCAGCCGGCGCATTCAAACAGGTTGGCGAACACCGGTGCGGGGAACGCCTGGCCCCACGGTCCGCCGTCGCGCAACTGCCGCGCCAGCGCGAGCGAGCAGGTGGCCGGTGGCAGCTCGCCGTCGGTATACAGCACCGCCTGCAGGCTCTCCGCGGCGATCCATTCGCGCGCGAGCGCATCGAATGCGGCGGCAAAACGTGGATAGTCGGCGCGACGCAGGCTGAGGCCGGCGGCCATGGCGTGGCCGCCGAAACGCTCGATCAGGCCTGGTATCCGCGCATCAACAGCGGCCAGTGCGTCGCGGATATGGAACCCGGCGATGGATCGGGCAGAGCCGCGCAAGTCGTCTGGCGAGTCTTCGCTCACTGGCGCAAAGGCGATCACCGGACGATGCAGGCGGTCCTTGAGCTTTGACGCCACCAGACCGATCACACCCGGGTGCCACGCCGCGTCGTACAAGGCCACCCCCACGGCATCGCCCACGTGCATGGCTTCGACCATGGCCTCGGCCTGCGCCACCATCGTGCCTTGCAAGTCGCGCCGCTCGCGATTGATCGCGCTCAGCTGCTCAGCTTGCCGGTATGCCCGTCCTGGGTCGTCGCACAGCAGGCATTCCACGCCCACGCGCATGTCCTCCAGTCGCCCGGCGGCATTCAGCCGCGGACCAACGGCAAAACCAAGATCGCTGGCGCTGAGCATGGCGACGCTGCGCTTGGCGCAGGCGACCAGCGCGTTGATCCCGGCGCAGCCACGGCCACTGCGGATGCGCTGCAAGCCGGCATTCACCAATACGCGGTTGTTGAAATCCAGCGGTACCAGGTCGGCCACCGTGCCCAGTGCCACCAGGTCCAGCAGACTGGACAGATCCGGGCGAGACGCCCCTTGCCCAGATCCCCCGTGGCCTTCGCGACCAGCACGATCACCGGGATACAACCGGGCACGCAACGCCAGCAGCAGGTAAAACATCACCCCTACCCCGGCCAGCGCTTTGCTTGGAAAAGCGTCGCCGGCCAGGTTGGGATTGACCATGGCGTCGGCATCGGGCAACTGCACGCCAGGC
Source organism: Rhodanobacter sp. (assembly GCA_039936515.1). Taxonomy (GTDB): domain Bacteria; phylum Pseudomonadota; class Gammaproteobacteria; order Xanthomonadales; family Rhodanobacteraceae; genus Rhodanobacter. Next base: position 5,963 of record JBDTIE010000102.1, read on the forward strand.
AAGTGATGATCGGTGACAATCACGCGGATACCCAGCGCCTTGGCCGCAGCCACGCCGGCGACACTGGCCACGCCGTTGTCGACGGTGACGATCAGCTGCGGTAGCGGCTCAAGCGAGGCCACCAGCGCCGGCGTGAGTCCGTAACCGTGGATGAAGCGGTTGGGTATCGCGTAGCCTACGTGCCGCGCGCCCAGCAGGCGCAGGCCACGCACGGCTACCGTGGTACCGGTGGCGCCATCGCAGTCGTAGTCGCCGGCGATCAGGATCGACCAGTCCTCGCGCACGGCCGTGGCGAGCAAATCCACCGCCTGAGCGATGCCGCCCAGCGTGCTAGGCGGCAGCAGACGTGCAAGCCGGTGCTCGACCTGCGCCGGACCAAACACGCCGCGCGCCGCGTACACCGCCTGCAACACCGGATGCACGCTGTCCGGCCAACCATATGGCGTGCCCTGGGCTACGCGCTGGCGCAACTGAAGCACGCTCACCGTTCCGACCGCCGCCACACGCGCCAACGATGCCACGGTCGACGCAACCAGCGCTCGCCGCTGGCGAAATGCAACAGCACGGGCTGCTGCGCGAGCAGCGGTGCGAGTTGCGGCCACCACTGCGCTTCGACTTCGGCCGCCGACAGGTCCTGCAAGTCCAGCAAGCAGCCGGCGGTGGCGGCGGCAATGGCGGCCGGTGACCGCGCCTGCGGTGCGATGCCGGTGCGGCCAGCCAGTGCGCGCAACAGCAGGTCATCGCTGACCACGCCGCGCAGCGTCGAGTGCACCGATCCGGGCATACGACCAGCCCCCCAGAACCACAAGGTGTTGACCGGCGGCAGGCCCCTCGCCCGGCGCGCCGCATTCAAGGGGTGTTGATGCAAGGCGACCTGGATATCGTTGAGCAACAATCGCCACGGTTTGCCGGCGGCGCCTTGCGGCAGGTGCTCGGCGATGTCCTCGCCCATCGCCTCCTGCGGTGAGGTCAGCATCGGCAGCTCGACACCCTCTGGCAGGCGCAGTTGCCAATGATCGGGCGTGGAAACCTGCAACTGCATGCCCGCCTCGGCAAACAAAGGTTGCAGCGGATCGGCAAGCGCCTGCGCCTGGGCCATGTCCAGCTGCATGTGTCCGCAGGCCATCAAGCGGATGCCGTTGATGTCTGCGCGGGCCCAGGCCGGGTCGGCGGCTAGCCATGGCCCGTCACCGGCGTCACCGACCACGCTCTGACGAATGAGCGCGGCCGCGGGCAACGGCGTGGGGACACCGGCAAAGCAAGCGGCCAGGCCTGCGGCAAAACCATTCGCACCGGCAGGCAACGCGTCGGCTCGCGTCAGGCTTGCACGCAGTGCGCCGCCAGCGGCGAAATGCGCGAGCGCAGGCAACCAGACCGTGCAGGCATCCGTGGACCCATCCGTCATCGCGCTCACGCCTCCATCTGTTCGACCAGTTGCAGCCATTCGGTTTCCAGCGCGTCCTTTTCGCGTCGCAGTTCGGCTTGACGCTGGTTGCACACCAGCAGCTCCTGGGTCGGGCCAGTCCACGCCTGAGGATCGGACAGCCGCGATTGCAGCGTGGTCAGCTCCGCGTCGATGCGGCTGGTGCGTGTCTCGATCTGTTTCACCCGCTGCCGCGCGACCTTGCCTGCGTCGCGCTGGGCCGCGGCGACACGGCGGCGTTCTTCCGGTGACACGTCACGGACCGGGGCAGCGGCTTTTTCCGCCCGCGCGGCCTTGCTGATCTTGCGTGCCGTGCCGCGGGTGCGCAGCCACGAAGCGTAATCGTCAAGGTCGCCGTCGAAAGTTTCCACCACGCCGTCGGCCACGCGCCAGAAGCTGTCGCACACCAGCCCAAGCAGGTGGCGGTCGTGGGAGACCAGCACCAAGGCGCCATCAAAGTCGGACAACGCGTCGGCCAACGCCTCGCGCATGTCCAGGTCCAGGTGGTTGGTGGGCTCATCCAATAACAGCAGGTTGGGCTTGTCCCAGGCGATCAGGGCCAGCGCCAGACGCGCGCGCTCGCCACCGGAAAAATCATCCACCGCCTCGAATGCGCGATCACCGGCGAAATTCCAGGTGCCGAGGAAGTCGCGCATGACCTGCGTGGCCACGCCTGGCGCCTTGTCCTGCAGGTGTTCCAGCGGGCTGCTGCCGTCGCGCAGGCTTTCCACCGTGTGCTGTGCGAAATAGCCGATCTTGAGATCCTTGTGTGCCTTGCGCTCACCACTGAAGGGCGGCAGTTCGCCCACCAGGGTCTTCACCAACGTGGACTTGCCCGCGCCGTTGGGGCCAAGCAGGCCGATGCGCTCGCCCGCCTCGATGCTGAAGCGCACGTCGCGCAGGATGACTTTGCCGTGTGTCGCCGCCACCGGCGCTTCTGACGCTGCCGCCCGCGGTGCGGACGAAGCGCCCGCAGCGTCGGTGTCCGCCAACGGGTAGCCGGTGATGATGTCCTCCAGTTGCAGCATCGAATCCGGCAGACGACCGGGTGCGGCAAAGTGGAAGCTGAAAGGACGTTCGGCACGCACCGCTTCGGTGCCGGCGAGCTTCTCCAGGCGCTTCATCCGCGACTGCGCCTGCTTGGCTTTGGTGGCCTTGGCCTTGAAGCGGTCGATGAACGATTGCAGGTGAGCGCGTTCGGCCTGTTCGCGCTCGTGTGACAGTTGCTGCTGGCGCAACTGCTCGGCACGCAGGCGCTCGAATGCGCTGTAGTTGCCGACGTAGAGCCGTGCCTTGCCGTCGTCCAAGTGCAGCGTATGCGTGATCACGCCATCGAGGAATTCGCGGTCATGGGAGATGATCAGCAGCGTGCCCTGGTAGCGGCGCAACCACTCCTCCAGCCACAGCACCGCATCCAGGTCCAGATGGTTGGTGGGTTCATCCAGCAGCAGGTCGGACGGACACATCAATGCCTGCGCCAGGTTGAGCCGGCCACGCCAGCCACCGGAGAACTCGCGCACCGCACGCTCGTGCGTCTCCGGCGCAAAGCCCAGGCCATGCAGCAACTTGCCGGCACGGGCGCGACCGTCGTAGCCATGCATGTCCTCCAGCTGCTGATGCGCGCGCGCCAGCGCCTCCATGTCGCCGCGTTCGCCCGCGTCCGCTTCGGCGCGCAGCGCGGCCGACAACTCGGCATCCCCTGCCAAGACGTAGTCGATGGCGGCATCAGGCAGCGGCGGCGTCTCCTGCGCGACGGCTGCCAGCCGCAGCTTGGCGGGCATGTCCAGCTCGCCGGCGTCGCCTTCAAGCGTGCCCTGCAGTGCCGCGAACAGGCTGGACTTGCCGCAGCCGTTGCGGCCGATCACGCCCAGGCGCCAGCCACGCTGGATCACCAGATCGACGTCGGCCAGCAGCAGGCGGCTGCCGCGGCGCAAGGCAAAGTGGCGAAACGCGATCATGGAATGGCGGTATCCGGATGCAGGCGAGCGCTCGCCACAGCCGCCCATGATAACCGGCGTCGCCAGCTGGTCGGCGTCGATGTGTCCCAGAGCGCACGCGCATCGCGACATGGCGCGAAAACAGGCGTTCTGCTACAACGACGCGGGGACATACAACGTGCGGAGTGGGGAACATGGTCAAGTTGACGAACATCCTGCCGGCAGCGGTCGTGGCCGCGTTGATCGGCGTCGCTGGCGTTGCCGTGGCTGCGCCCGCCGCGCACGGTGACAACCTGCTGATCCACCGTGTGCAGCAGGAGCGTGGCATGAACCTGCCCGCCCGCGGCATGAGCATGGCTCAGGTCGAACGCAACTACGGCGCGCCACTGCGCCGACTCGACCCGCGCGGCGGTGACACGCGCTTGCACCCGCAGATCAATCGCTGGGACTACGCCAAATTCATCGTCTACTTCGAGCGCAGCCACGTGATCCATTCCGTGCTCAACACGCCGGCCGGCAACAACACGCACCCTGCCACCGCCAACTGATCCTCCACCGGCGATGCGGCCCGTGGCAACACGGGCAGCGTTCTCGTGCGCGCTTGCCTGGCCCTACACTGTTTGTCGCGTGTTGCCATGATCCGGAGTTGCCGCATGACCGACCATCACCTGCGCCTGCCAGCCGAGTGGGAGCCCCAATCCGCTGTGCTGATCGCCTGGCCGCACGCGGGCACCGACTGGGCCGATCGCCTGGCCGCGGTGGAATCCACGTATGTCGCACTGACGCTGGCGATCACGCGGTTCCAGGCGATGCTGATCGTCGTCCCTGACGCCGCATTGCAGACGCACGTGGAGACGTTGCTGCGCGCCCAAGGCCACACCCTGGCGCGCATCGGCTTCATCCAGCTCGCATACGATGATACCTGGCTGCGTGACTCCGGGCCGATCACGCTGCGCGGTGGTGAACATTTCCAGCTCAATGATTTCCGCTTTACCGGCTGGGGCGGCAAGTTTCACGCCGCACAGGACGATGCACTGGTTGCCGGGCTGGTCGATGCGGGGATCTTCACCTCCGCGCGCCGCAAACGCATCGACTGGGCGCTGGAAGGTGGCGCGATCGAGAGTGATGGCGCCGGCACCTTGCTCACCACCTGGCGCTGCCTGGCGCAGCGCCATCCCGACCAGTCGCGCGAACAACTTACCGCCACGCTGCGCCAGACGCTGCACGTCGGGCGTGTGCTGTGGCTTGATCACGGTTACCTGCAGGGCGACGACACCGACGCGCACATCGACACCCTCGCCCGCTTCGCGCCCAATGACCGCATCGTCTATCAGGCCTGCGACGATGCCGCCGACCCGCATTACGCCGAGCTTGCAGCCATGGCGCTGGAACTGTCGGCGCTGCGCACCGCCGACGGCCGCTACTACCGCCTGCAACCGCTGCCGTGGCCGCAGCCGATCATGGACGACGGAAGGCGCCTGGCCGCTTCGTATGCCAATTACCTCATCATCAATGGCGCGGTGCTGGTACCGGCCTATGGCGATGCCGCCGACGTCGAAGCGGCGCGTCGCATCGGCGCGGCGTATCCGGGACGCGAAGTGGTGTCGATCCCGTGTCGCCCGCTGATCTGGCAAAACGGCAGCCTGCACTGCATCACCATGCAGCTGCCCGCTGGCGTGGTCTGAGCGTCACTGCGCCGACACCCCCATCGGCTAAACTGCTTCTCTGCCAACCCGGCACGCCGCGTCCCAAGGAGTGCGCGCAATGGCCCGCCCCCCGCTAAAAGTTGCCCTGCTGCAGGAAACCGACCACGGCAGTCGCCAGGCCAATTTGGACGCGATCGAGACCGGCCTGCGCGAGGCTGCCGCCGCTGGCGCGGAACTGGTGTTGCTGCAGGAGTTGCACAACGGGCCGTACTTTTGCCAACGCGAGTCGGTGGAGGTTTTCGACCAGGCCGAAACCATCCCCGGCCCCGGCACCGCGCATCTGGGCGCGCTGGCGCAGGAGCTGCAGCTGGTTGTCGTCGCGTCACTGTTTGAACGCCGTGCCGCGGGGCTGTATCACAACACCGCCGTGGTGTTCGACCGTAGCGATGCCATCGCCGGCGTTTACCGCAAGATGCACATTCCGGACGATCCGGGGTTCTACGAAAAGTTCTATTTCACTCCGGGCGACCTGGGTTTCGAGCCGATCGATACGTCCATCGGACGACTCGGCGTGCTGGTGTGCTGGGACCAGTGGTACCCGGAAGCGGCGCGGCTGATGGCGCTGGCTGGCGCTGAAGTGCTGCTCTATCCCACTGCCATCGGCTGGGACAGGTCCGACGCGCAGGCGGAGCAGGACCGCCAGCGCGACGCCTGGATCACCGTCCAGCGCGGCCACGCGGTGGCCAACGGCTTGCCGTTGCTGGCATGCAATCGCACCGGATTCGAGGCTGATCCGGACGGCGATGGCGGCGTGCAGTTCTGGGGCTCGAGCTTCGTCGTCGGGCCACAGGGCGAGTTCCTGGCGCAGGCTGGCACCAACGCGCGCGAGTTGTTGCTGGCGGAGGTGGACCTGGGCCGCAGCGAACAAGTGCGGCGCATCTGGCCGTTCCTGCGCGACCGCCGCATCGATGCCTATGGCGACCTGATGCGGCGCTATCGCGATTGACCTGTCCGCAGCCGCGTTTTCAATCTCTGCTGTATTCCCCCCCCGTTCCGCTTCCGGCCTGCCGTGCGCATGAATCTTCCCGAACCAGATGACCTTGGCGTGACGCCCGACTTGACGCCCGTGGAGCCCCTGCCGGCCTTGCATGGACAGCCTGTCGAGCGCGTCATGCGCGAGGGCGTGGAGTACGTCATCCTCGGCACCGCACACGTTTCGCGCAGCAGTGTTGACGCGGTTGACGCGCTGCTGGCCAGCGAACACTTCGACGCGGTGGCGGTAGAGCTGTGCGCCAGCCGCGCGCAGAGCATGCGCGACCCCGACGCTTTCCGGCAGATGGATCTGTTCCGCGTGATCCGCGAAGGCAAGGCCGGCATGGTGGCGGCAAGCTTGGTGTTGTCGACGTTCCAGAAGCGGCTTGCCGATCAGTCCGGCATCCAGCCGGGTGCGGAAATGAAGGCGGCCATGGACGGTGCAACCAGCCACGACCTGCCGCTGTGGCTCATTGATCGCGAGGTTGGCACGACTCTCAAGCGCGCCTGGCGCAGCGTCGGCGCCTGGCAGCGCTTCTCGTTGCTCGGTGGACTGCTCGCAAGCGTGTTCGAGCGTGAACAGATTGAACAGGGCGAGATCGAAAAGCTCAAGCAGGGTGACTTGCTCGAAGGTGCGTTCAAGGAGTTTGCAAGCCAGTCGCAGCCGCTGTTCGAAAGCTTGATCGGCGAGCGCGACCGCTTCATGGCTGCGCGCTTGCGCGAGGAAGCGGTCAATGCAGACGCTGTCGCGCCGATCACGCATCGCCGTGTGCTGGTGGTGATTGGCGCCGGACATCTCAAGGGCCTACGTGGCCTGCTGGAAACCCAGTCGGAGGACCCGGCGGAGACTGTCGCGAAGCTTGCGCAACTGCCCGCCAAGGCGCGCTGGCCCAAGTGGTTTGCCGCCGCGCTGGTATTGCTGGTGTTCGCGGCCATCGCTTACGCGTTTCACCGCAACGCCGATCTGGGCGCACAGGCGTTGCGTGACTGGGTGCTGTTCACTGGCGGATTCGCTGCGTTGGGTGCGCTGGCAGCCGGCGCGCATCCGTTGAGCATCATCGCCGCCTTCATCGCCGCGCCAATCAAGCCGTTTCGTCCAGGGATACCCGCCGGCGGCATCAGCGCCATGGTCGAGGCCTGGATACGCCGTCCGCGCGTGGGTGATTTCGATTCGTTGCGCGACGATATTGTGCACTGGAGCGGTTGGTGGCGTAACCGCGTGGCGCGCACCCTGCTCAATTTTTTCCTGGTCAGCGTCGGCACCATCATCGGCGAATACAGCGCCGGCATCCGGATTTTCAAGAGCGTTTTTTGACGACACGAGCGTCATCGCCGCGCCGTCGCCGCGGCTTCGAAACTTCTCGGGCCGCAGCGACTTCATGCCTTCCGCACCTGCGCTCAACTGCTTGCAGCGTCCAATCCAAGCGAGCGCGGCCAGGTGATCCAGGCCGTTGCGGTGAAGACGGCCACCGACGTCCAGCTCGCCTGTGACCCCATGTTACGATCGCGCCGCAGCACGCTGCGGCTGTAGCGTGCCCGGGTGGCGAAACTGGTAGACGCAAGGGACTTAAAATCCCTCCGCCGCAAGGCGATGCGGGTTCGATCCCCGCCCCGGGCATACCATCTGCCTTTGCTTGACCGACACGCGCCAGCATCGGGCGCGTCAACGTGATGGACAATCCGCTATCGTTGCCGGCAAGCTCATCGTCGCGCTGCGGCAGATGCGCTCCAGGGACGCGGCACATGATGGTTGGGGTAGGGACAATCGAATTGGGCTATTTCGACGCCGGGCTGCTGGCTGCAGCAGCCGTAGCACTGGGTGTGTCGCTGCAGTTTTCGGTAACCAGCCTGCGGCCACCGCGCAACTCGATGCATCTGGCCTTTGCCATCTTGTGCTTGTGCCTGGCGACTCTGGCCCTGGCCAACATCGCCCTCGACAACGCAACCACCAGCGCGCAGGCGATACTGGCCGTACGCTGGATGTGTGCCGCCTCGGTGCTGTCATTTCCGGCCATGGTGTGGTTCGTGGGTGATTACACCGGTTCGCCAGTGCGCGGCATTGCGCTGACCGCCGTTAGCGCGGTCACGCTGGTCTTTTTCGTGGCCAACCTGTACTCACCATCCAGCCTGCTGTACTCGGAAGCGCGGCTGGGCGGCCCCACGCGGTTGCCGTGGGGCGAAGTGCTTTCGAGCATCGAAGGCACACCTTCCGGTTGGGGCATCACGTTTCACGCCCTTACTTACGGCGTGTTCGCGTGGGCTCTGCACCGCGGTATCCAGCAGTGGAGGCATCGCAACCGCACAGCCGGCCTGTTGTTGTGCATCTGCCTGGCCGCGCAGCTCCTTGCGCTGCTGTGGGGCGACATCGTGGTGGATGCCATGGGTCATCCCTACCCCTATCTGGACGCATTCGCGTTCCAGTCGTTCGTGCTGCTGATGGGATTGTCCCTTGCCACGCAACTCAACTCGCGGACGCTGCAGCTGGAACGCGCCATGCGCGAGTTGCGCTCGGAGGCGGAGACCCGGCGCGAAGCGGAAGTGGATCTACGCCACGTCGCCTATCACGACGCGCTTACCGGCCTGCCCAACCGTCCGCGTGCGCTGTACATGCTGGCGGACATGGACGCCGACGCCGTGCAGTCGGGGATGCATGGCGCCGTGCTGATGATCGACCTGGACAATTTCAAGACCATCAACGATTCACTCGGTCACCAGGTCGGTGACCGAGTGCTGGAAGCCATCGCCGACGCGTTGCTCGCGGCGGCCCCGACCGATGCCACGGTGGCGCGACTGGGTGGCGATGAGTTCGTCATGTTGCTGGGCGCCCTCGACAGTGACCCGGACGCAGCGGCCGCGCTCGCGATCGACGTGGCCCGCCATCTGGTGGCACGGCTGGCGCTGCCGCTGGCCATCGACAGCCGCATGCTCAACGTGGGGGCCAGCATCGGCGTGGCAGTGTTCCCGGACGCGGGAAAGGGGCCAGCCGATGTGCTGCGCTGCGCCGACATAGCGTTGTATGCGGCCAAGGACGCCGGCCGCAGTCGCGCCGAGCTGTTCCTGCCGCAAATGCAGCGGGCTGCCGACGCACGGCTCGAGCTTGAGCGCGGTCTTGCCACCGCGGTGGAAAACGCAGAGCTGTCGCTACGCTTCCAGCCGCTGGTCAGCTGCGACGGCGCGCTGGCCGGGGCCGAGGTCCTGTTGCGCTGGCAGCACCCGCTTCTGGGCGCGGTCATGCCGGCCACGTTCATCCCGATCGCGGAGGAAACCGGGCTCATCCACGGCATCGGCGCGTGGGTGATCGCGCAAAGCTGTCATCGCATGCGCGAGTGGCAACAACGCGGGGTGGATTTCGGTGGACGGTTAGCAGTCAATGTCAGTCCGTGGCAACTGGCCAACCCGCAATTCGTGCAGCAGGTGGAGGCGCAGGTGCGCGGCGCAGGCGTCGATCCCTCCGCACTCACTTTGGAGTTGACTGAAAGCGCCCTGCTCGATGACTTCGACGCCGCGCTGGACACGCTGCAGCAGCTGTCGGCGGTCGGTTTCCGCCTGGCGCTGGATGACTTCGGCACCGGCTATTCGTCGCTTGCCTACCTGCAGCGCCTGCCGTTGGACGAGTTGAAGATCGATCAGTCCTTCATTCGTCTGTTGCAGCCGTCAACAGTTGACCCGCTGGCGGCCTTCATCATTGACGTGGGTCGACGTCTGGGCATGCTTACCGTGGCCGAGGGCGTGGAAACCGCCGAGCAAAAGGCGCTACTGGAGGCGCTCGGTTGCGATCTGCTGCAGGGTTACCTGATATCCAAGCCGTTGACGGAAACCGAATACCTGGCGTGGCTGGCGCAACGCAACACGCCTGCCAGCGCCGACAAGGTGGTATCGCGGTAGCAGGCGTCGGAATCGGCAACAGGTGCGGGCAATGGAGGCCAGGGTCGGAATCGAACCGGCGTACGCGGCTTTGCAGGCCGCTGCATGACCACTCTGCCACCTGGCCATTGCCGCTGCACGGGGGATCTTGAGCGATCGCCGCTTGCGTGAAAAACAAAGCCTCGGCAATCCGAGGCTTCAGGATCTGGAGCGGGAAACGAGACTCGAACTCGCGACCCCGACCTTGGCAAGGTCGTGCTCTACCAACTGAGCTATTCCCGCATCAGAGCGGCGAATGATAGCAGAAGCACCCAAAGTGTGAACACCCTCGCGGCTTCCCCAGCGACTTGAAAACGCGCTGTCCGCAGCGGGCACAAACGGCAACGCCCCGACACGATCGGGGCCTTGGCATCTTGATCTGGAGCGGGAAACGAGACTCGAACTCGCGACCCCGACCTTGGCAAGGTCGTGCTCTACCAACTGAGCTATTCCCGCACGTGAGCGGCGCATTCTAGCGCGCGATTGTCGTCCGTCAAGCGCGGCCGGCACTCATGGCGTGTGCTCGGCACGGCTGCGCTTTGCTTCCAGATCGCCACGCAGGTACGGCCAGGCCGCGCGCAGGTAGTGCAGACCGGACCAGATCGTGAGGACGCCGGCAATCACCAGCAGGCCCTCGCCAATGTGGTAAAGCCGCAGTGCCTCGGCGACCTTCTCGTGCTGCACGATCAACACCACCAGCGCAACCATCTGCATCACGGTTTTCAGCTTGCCGATGAAAGCCACCTTGACCGTCGCGCGCATGCCGATCTCGGCCATCCATTCGCGCAGCGCCGAAACACTGATCTCGCGTCCGACGATGATTGCCGCGGTGATGGCCATCAACACCCCCGGCCAGCCGCCGCGATGCGATTCCACCAGCATGAACAGCGTGACGGCGACCATCAGCTTGTCCGCCACCGGGTCCAGGAAAGCGCCAAAGGCAGACGTCAAATTCATCCGGCGCGCCAGATACCCGTCCAGCCAATCGGTGATGGCCGCCAGCAGGAACACGACCGCCGCGGTGATGTTGTGCCCGGGAAACTGGACATAGAACACGATCACCATTACCGGCAGCAGCGCCACGCGGAAAAGGGTCAGCCAGGTAGGCAGGTTGATGTGCATGCGTTCAGTCCAGGCAGTTGGCACAGTGTCGCATGCCGCCGCGCGAGGTTCAGCCGTGCAGGCTGGCGTAGATGCGCTTGGCCAGCTCGCGATGAATGCCCTTGACCTGCATGAGCTCTTCCACTCCCGCGGCCTCCACGCCCTGGATGCCGCCGAAGGTGCGCAACAGCGCCGAGCGCCGGCGTGCGCCGATGCCAGTGACATCCTCCAGCACGCTGTGCTCGCGTGCCTTTTCACGACGCTTGCGGTGGCCGCTGATGGCAAAGCGGTGGGACTCGTCGCGCACCGACGCCACCAGGTGCAATGCCGGCGACGACGAACCCGGGTGCAGCTCACGGCCACTGTCGGCGAGCACCAGCGTTTCCTCGCCGGCGCGGCGACCGGGCCCCTTGGCCACGCCCACCACCTGGATGTCGGTCAGGCCCAGGTCGCGCAGCACCTCCAGTGCCTGCGCCACCTGGCCGCTGCCGCCATCGATGAGCAGGATATCCGGGCGCACGCCGTCACCTTCGGCCACCTTGCGGAAGCGCCGCGTCAGCGCCTGGTGCATGGCCGCGTAGTCGTCGCCGGGCGTGATGCCGGCAATATTGAAGCGTCGATAGTGTGATTTTTCCGGGCCTTCGGCACCGAACACGACGCACGAAGCCACCGTCGCCTCACCCATGGTGTGGCTGATGTCAAAGCACTCGATGCGTCGCGGCGGCTCGTCCAGACCCAGCAGCTTCTGCAAATCCTCGAAGCGCGTGCCCAGGGTCTGCCGGCTGGCCAGGCGCGCGGTCAACGACGCCTGTGCGTTGCGCTCGGCCATCTTCAAAAACTGCGCGCGATCGCCGCGAACGCTGGTCTTCAGTTCCACCGCGTGCCCGGCATGCGTTGTCAGTACTTCGCCCAGCAGGCCGACGTCAGATACCGAGTCACCCAGGATCAGTTCGCGCGGCACCGGACGGTCCAGGTAGTACTGGGCGATGAACTGCGCCAGGATGTCGCCGGGCTCGGCATCCAACGGCAGCCGCGGAAAGAAATCGCGCGTACCCAGGCTGATGCCATCGCGAAAAAACAGCACGCTGACGCAAGCCATGCCCGCCTCGATGCGACAGGCAATGACGTCCATGTCCGCGTTCGCGCCCTGCACATGGTGCTGTGCCTGCAACTGGCGCAATGCTGCCACCTGGTCGCGCAGCCGGGCCGCTCGTTCGAACTGCAGCGCGGCGCTGGCCTGTTCCATCGCCGCGGCCAGCTCGTCGATCACGGCGCTGCTGCGGCCTTCCAGGAACATCTCGACGTGGCGCACGTCCTGCGCGTAATCGGGCACGCTGATCAGGCCCACGCACGG
>JBDTIE010000103.1:0-16012 GCA_039936515.1 Rhodanobacter sp.
ACACGGTTTGCGCCGCGCCGTCGCCCGGCGTGGTGGACGTGCCGGTCGAGGCGAAGCGCAGCAACTTGGCGATGCGCTCGCGATTGTTGGCGTCCTCGCCGATACCTTCCTTGAGCGTGTTGCCAAAAGCCTTGTAGAACGTGGCAAATTTTTCCGGCTCGTCGGTGGCGAGCTTTTCGATCAGGTCGAGCACGCGCTTGACGCAGGCGGCCTTGATGCGCTCCAGCTGGCGGTTGTGCTGCAGTATCTCGCGGCTGACGTTGAGTGGCAGGTCGTCGGCATCGACCACGCCGCGCACGAAGCGCAGGTAGTTGGGCAACAGCTCCTCGGCCGCGTCCATGATGAAGACGCGCTTGATGTAGAGCTTCAGGCCCTTGCGCTCGTCGCGGCCGCCCATCATCAGGTCGAACGGCGGCTGCGCGGGCAGGTACAGCAGCGTGGTGAAACTCTGGTTGCCCTCGACGCGGTTGTGGGTCCACGCCAGCGCGTCATTGAAGTCGTGGCCCAGGGACTTGTAGAAGCCCTGGTAATCGGCGTCGGAAATCTCCGATTTGGGCTTGGCCCACAGCGCCGAGGCGGCGTTGACGGTTTCCCACTCGTCGGTGGGCTTGTCGTCCTTCTCAACGGGCATGCGGATCGGGAAGGCGACGTGGTCGGAATAGCGCGTGATCAACGAACGCAACTGCCAGCGCTTGAGGAACTCGTCTTCATCGGCCTTCAAGTGCAACACGACCGACGTGCCGCGTTCGGCGAGCTCGGCCGGCTCCAGCGAGTACTCGCCCTTGCCATCGCTTTCCCACTTCACTCCATCGGCAGCCGCCTCGCCGGCGTGGCGCGTGAGCACGGTGACCTTGTCGGCGACGACGAAGGCTGAGTAGAAGCCCACGCCGAATTGGCCGATCAGGCGTGCATCCGCCTTTTGTTCGCCGGACATTGCTTCCAGGAAGCGGCGTGTGCCCGAGCTGGCGATGGTGCCGATGTTGGCCACCACCTCGTCGCGGGTCATGCCGATGCCGTTGTCGGCGATGGTGATCGTGCGCGCGTCCGGGTCCCAACTCACATCGATATGCAGATCGCTGTTCTCGCCGGTCAACTCCGGCCTGGCAATGGACTCGAAGCGCAGCTTGTCGCAGGCGTCGGACGCGTTGGAAATCAGTTCGCGCAGGAAGATGTCCTTGTGCGAGTACAGCGAATGCGTGACCAGATGCAGCACCTGGGCGACTTCGGCTTCGAACTTGCGGGTTTCAACGGGTGAATTCATGCGCGGGGTTCCGTGGCAACTTGGGATGTCTTGGCTGCGCTCCAAGATTCGGGCGCGTGACCACGCTTTCAAGGGTTCGCCGCCACCGGCCATCGTTGCTGGCGGACGCGCGTGCGCGCGGCCATGCCGCATTGCAGCGGTCACTGCGCCGGGCAAACCGCTATAAAGGCTGCACTACCCGCGCATGCACAGCATCTCCAAGGAGAACCACGAAATGACCCAACGCACGGCATTGGTTACCGGTGGCACCGGCGGTATCGGCAGCGCCATCATTCGTTACCTGGCCGGTCAAGGCCACCGCGTGGCTTCCAACTATCGCGACGCGGACCGCGCCGAGACCTGGCGCAAGCAGATGGCAGCCGAGGGCATCGAGGTGTGCATGGTGCAGGGCGACGTCTCCAGCGCGCAGGAATGCGAGCGCATGGTTGGCGAGATCGAGCAAAAGTGCGGACCGGTGGACATCCTGGTCAACAACGCCGGCATCACCCGCGACACCACCTTCCACAAGATGACCTACCAGCAGTGGTTTGACGTGGTCAACACCAACTTGAACAGTTGTTTCAACGTCACCCGCCCGGTGATCGAGAGCATGCGTGCGCGCAAGTGGGGCCGCATCGTGCAGATCAGTTCGATCAATGGCCAGAAAGGCCAATACGGCCAGGCCAACTATGCCGCCGCCAAGGCCGGCATGCACGGCTTCACCATTTCGCTGGCGCAGGAAAACGCCAAGTTCGGCATCACCGTCAACACCGTCTCCCCCGGCTATGTTGGCACCGACATGGTGATGGCAGTACCCGAGGAAGTACGCGCCAAGATCGTGGCGCAGATCCCGGTCGGCCGGCTCGGGCGGCCGGATGAAATCGCACACGCCGTGGCGTTCTTCGCCAGCGAGGAAACCGCTTGGATCACCGGCGCCAACCTGGCCATCAACGGCGGCCATTACATGGGCTGGTGATTGCTTCCCGGCATTCGGGATTCGGGATACGCAAGAGCAGGAGCCGTAGGGCGCGCACTGCCCGCCAGCGTGTGGCGCGCCCTTACGATGCGTTGTCGAGCAGCTTCTCCAGCACCTTGCCCACTGCGGCGAAGGCAAACGCACCGGTGACATGCGTGGCCGCGCCCAGGCCACCGCCGCAGGCCAGGTTCAGCGACTCGCCGCCAGGCGGACGCTGGCCGCAGACCGTGCCATCGGCCTGTGGGTACTGCACGTTCTGCAGTGAATACACCGCGGACACGCCAAAGTAGCGATCCGGGTTGCGCGGGAAATGGAAGTCCGCGCGCAGTTTTTTGCGGATCAGGCTGAACATGGCATCGTGCTCGGTGCGCGACAGGTCGCGCACGCGCACCAGGGTCGGGTCCGTGCGGCCACCGGCCGAGCCCACGCTGACGATCGGCAACTTGCGCCGCCGGCACCAGGCGATGGTTTCAAGCTTGACGCGAAACGCGTCGCACGCATCCAGCACCATGTCGTAGCCGCGGTCCAGCAGATCGTCCAGCGTGGAGGGCGTCAGGAAACGCTCGATCGCCTCCACCGCAATAGCCGGATTGATGGCGCGCGCGCGCGCGGCCATCACCGCCACCTTGGGTTTGCCGAACTGGCCATCAAGCGCGTGCAACTGGCGGTTGGTGTTGGACACGCACACCTCGTCGGCGTCCACCAGCGTCAGGTGTCCCACCCCGCTGCGCGCCAGCGCCTCGGCTGCCCAGGAGCCCACCCCGCCCACGCCGATGACGCACACGTGCGCGCGCGCCAGCATCGCCACGCTGCCGGCGCCGTACAGCCGCTCGATGCCGGCAAAGCGATCCACCGGGTATGGCGCGGCGTCGGCCGCAGGGTCGCGCCTTGTAGAGGTGTCCATGGTCAGTCCGGGCTGGTCAAAGACGGATTATCCCGCGCGCAAGTGGCCCACGCACACCGGCACCGGTATCCTTGGTGGCCTCCCATCCCGCCGGAACCTGTCATGCGCGTTGCCTTGTTGATCCTGCTGGGACTGGCCATCGGCGTGCTGGGGACGGTCAACGTCATGAACACCTTGCGCGCGCGCAACCCGATGCCCGAGGCGGTGATGACGACCATGGATTACCACATGGGCCAACTGCGCAGCGCCATCAAGGCCGGGCAATGCAGCGCACCGGTCATCGCCCATCACCTGCAGCGCGTGCATTCCACTGCAAGTGACATCGAGCCGGTGTTTGGCATCAAGGAGAAGACCTTCATCGACGATGCCGCGCAATTGCGTGATCGCACGCAGGCGGCGCTGGCCGCTGCACCGGCCACTTGCGCGGCGCTGGGCGCGGCGATCAAACCCATCGGCGAGACCTGCAAGAGCTGCCACCAGCAGTATCGCTGAGCCGCCGCGGCGGTCAGAAACTCAGCTGACCGCGCAACATCTGCGCGTACATGACCCAATCCCCAAGCAGGCTGTAAAGCGGGTGCTTGAACGTGGCGGGTCGGTTTTTCTCGTAGATGTAGTGCCCGATCCAGGCGCAGCCGTAGCCTGCCAGCGGCAACAGCCACAACCAGCGCCACTGGCCAAGGAGCGCCGTCAGCACGACGATCACCAGCACCATGCTGCTGCCGACAAAATGCCATCGGCGGCAGATGCGGTTGCGGTGTTCGCTCAGATAGAACGGATAGAACTGGGCAAAGCTGGTGAAGCTGGACATGGCCCGCTCCGCATGAATCCCTGGCCCGTTGATTCTGCCACGCGCACGGCGCTCGGCGCGCGCCGGCGTCACCACGCGCGTCGGTATTGCTCCGGCGGATCAATCTGCACGCCCAGCGTGGCTGCCGCGCGGCGCGGAAAGTACGGATCGCGCAGGCTTTCGCGCGCCAGCAGCACCACATCGGCCTCGCCATTGCCAATGATGGCCGCAGCCTGCGCCGGGCTGGTGATCATTCCCACCGCGCCGGTCGGCATGCCCGATAGCTCGCGGATGCGCGCAGCGAATGGCACCTGATAACCCGGACTCGTCGGCACGTGCACATGCGGCAGCAGACCACCGCTGGAGACGTCAACCAGATCCACGCCCAACGTTTTGACCTGGCGGGCAAGTTCCACACTTTGCCCGGGCGTCCAGCCGGCATCATCGCCGGCCCAGTCGGTGGCGGAGATACGCATCCACAGCGGCAGGCGTTCGGGCCAGACTTCGCGCACGGCGCCGATCACCTCGCGCACCAGCCGCGTGCGATTGTCGAAGCTGCCGCCGTAGGCGTCCTGGCGATGGTTGGAAAGCGGCGACAGGAACTGGTGCAGCAGGTAACCATGCGCCGCGTGCAGTTCGAGCAGATTGAAACCGGCATCCAGCGTGCGCCGGGCCGCCGCACGAAATGCGCCAACTACTGCGTCGATGCCGGCCAGGTCCAGAGCCACCGGTGCCGGCCAACTGGCGTCGAACGGCACAACCGACGGCGCGACAGTCTGCCAAGCCTGCGCCGGCGGCAGCGGACCGTGGCCCAGCCACGGCACGCACGTGCTCGCCTTGCGCCCGGCGTGTGCAAGCTGCATGCCGGCCACGGCCCCGTGCGCCTTGATGAAATGTGCGATTGGCTGCCACGCCGCCGCCGCCGCGTCGTTCCACAGACCGGTGTCGGCCGGCGAAATGCGTCCGTCGGCGGTGACCGCGGTGGCCTCGGCCAACACCGCGCCGGCGCCACCCACGGCGCGGCTGCCCAGGTGCACCAGATGCCAGTGATCAGGCAGGCCGTCGGTCGCCGAGTACTGACACATCGGCGACACCACCACGCGATTGCGCAGCACCACGCCACGCTGCGGCAGCGGATCAAACAATGCGGTCACGGCAAGCTTCCATGTGGACGAAGCACGCACGATGGCAGCGCGCAGGTCACGCGGACGTGTCGGCCCGGTCAAACCAGCGCGCCAGTGCGGCGGCGACCGGCGCGGGTGCGCCCATCCACGAAAAGTGCGTGGCCGGCACGCCGGCGAAGTCCTGCGCCGTCAGCGTCACCACAGTGCGCGGCGCGAGCGGTGCCTTGTCCAGCAAGTGCGTCAACGACGCCGTGGGTGCCAGCCAGTCGTCGGCCAGACGCACGCCAATGATCGGCACGCAAACCTTTGCCAGCGCATCTTCCAGGTCCACCGGCACGCCACGCGCCGCGTAGCTTCCACTGCGTCCGCTACGCGACCAATCGGCGACGACCCCCCTCGCCTCGTTGCCGCCAAAACCGATGCGCCGTCCGGGCAGATGCCCGATCAGCCGCGCCAGCACTGGCGCCAGCGTGTACGCCACAGCCAGCCAGCGGCCGTGTCGGAACACGCGCCAGTTGGGCGCTCCGCTTGCCACCAGCGCCACGCCGGCACACGGCCAGTCGGCGAGCGCAGCGTGCAGCATCGCAATCTGTCCACCCAGGCTGTGCCCACCGGCGAACCAGGTGGCGTGCGGCCAGAGCTGGTGCAGCCCGGCCCGCGCCGCCGGCAGATCAAGCCGCAGCAGTTCGCGATATCCCCAGTCGGCATGGCGCCCGGCGCGCCGGTTGCTGGAACCTATGCCACGCCACTCATGGATGGCTACGGCAATGCCGCGCACGGCAAGCGCCTGGGCCAGCGGCAGATAATGACGCGCCGGCACGCCCATCGCCGGCATCCACAACAACGCCTGGTGCCACTGTCCTTGCGGCTGCACGCAGATCAGTTCGAAATGCGAACCGTCGTCGCTGGTCACCGCCAGCGGCGGCAGTGTAGTTACGCCATGCGACAGCGCCGCGTCATCACGCATGTGGGTCGCTGCGCGGCAAACCGACACGGCAAGAACAGAAAGGGCCGGCATTGCCGACCCCTCTGTTCGTTGCTCTGGCGATCAAACCGGGGTGACTTCTTCGGCCTGCAGGCCTTTCTGGCCTTGCACTACGTTGAACGAGACCTTCTGGCCTTCCTGCAGACTCTTGAAGCCCGAGCCGGTGATCGCGCGGAAATGCACGAATACGTCCGGGCCACTTTCACGGGTAATAAAGCCAAAACCCTTGGCATCATTGAACCATTTGACGGTACCTGTTTCACGATCCGACATAACTTCGCTCCGATCCATGCCTGACATTCACGACAACGTGGCCTTTGCGGCCAGCAGTTTACTGAGCATGCTTCAGATCGGGTGGAACGATGCGGATCGAGCAGAATCCTTGTCGCACACGCGTGTCACCGAGCAGACACAGCGACCCAAGCATAGCGGATTTCTTGGTGATTGGTGATTTGTCAAGTGGAGAAGTTTACGGTCGCCGGCGGGCACTTCTTCGGCTCTATTGGCGGCTGTCCGAAGCGATCCACGACGGCCACTTCACGGCAGCTTGATCGCGCTGTGGCACAGTTTGTAGAGCGCCAACCGTCAACCGGCGCCAACCGCCGGGCCGGCCAAGGCCACCGGCATCGTGAAGTCCGCCCGAAGGAGAGTCCAATGTCGATTCCAATGCGCCTGCCGCTGGCCCTGCTTGCCGGAGGTCTGCTGCTGGGTGGCTGCACCCAAAAGGAAACGACGCGCACCTCGACGCGCGCGCCCAGCACAACAGTCACCACGACGCATACCACCCGCAGCGCCGCGACAACGCCTGCGCGCACGCGGACGACCAGTACGACAACCACCAGCGAAGTATCCACGCCCTTGGTCGATGCCGACGAGCGCACGGGCATTGCCGCCTGTGACGACTACCTGTCCAGCTACCTTGCATGCCACCGCGCGGCCAAGATCTACGCCCCCGGTCAGCTGCAGTCGCGTTACGAGGCCATGCGCACCAGCCTGCTGCGCGACGCCAAGGATCCCGACATCCGCCCGCAACTGGGCGCACGCTGCAATTCGCTGGCGACCCAGCTGCGCCAGGCGCTGCACGGCAAGGCCTGCGACAGCGAGCCGGCACGGACATCGACCTCGCCTTGACAGCAATGGCCCGTCCCGACACACGGCACGTTCACGGTCGCGCGCCGAGCATGGGATGGTTGCAAACACTCACGTGGGTTGAAGTGCCCTGTCAGCCAATGTTCCGGCACGGAGAAATCGCATGAATACCAAAAAATCGCTGTTATGCACCCTGACCGCTGGCGCTCTGCTGTTCGCCGGCAGCGTCTTTGCCCAGGAAGCACCAGTACCGCCACCGCCGCCACCGCCGCCGGCACCGGCCATGCCGATGCCGCCGACACCTCCAGCCCCGCCGCCGATGCCGCCGACATCTACTCCGCCGGCCCCCCCGGCAGCGCCCATGCCCCCGATGGGCGACACAGCGCCCATGGCCGACGGCAGTGCAGCCACCTACCAGACACCCCAGGGCGAACTGACGGTGCGCAGCGGGCCGGCTCCGGCACCGTCCTTCGGTCCGGCCCCCTCCTTCGAGCAGCTTGCTGGCGGCGGCAAAGGCATCAGCGAAGCGCAGGCCGAGGCCTACCCGCCGCTGGCCAACGACTTCATCCACGCCGACCACAACCGCAACGGCAGCGTCAGCGCGGCTGAATATCAGCAGTGGTTGAAACAAATGTAACGGCGCACCATAGGTGCGTTCCATCAGGCCCGCGGTGCATGCCGCGGGCCTGATTTTTTGTCGCGTACAACCGGCCAGCGCAGGGCGCAGGCCAGACTGGAGTCCCAATGTCACTACCAACCCTTCGCGCTGCGCTGGTGCTTGCCGGCAGCGTGGCCGCGTTCGGCGCCCATGCGCAAAACCCCGACCCCACCGACATCCGCGCATGCACCGCCGTCGAAGCGGACGCGCAGCGCCTTGCCTGCTACGACCACGCCACCGGCTGGGTGAACCTGCCGGCCGCGCAAAAGCACTCCGATCCGACCACTGCAACCCCCAGCGTCTTTGCCCGCGATGCCGGCGCGGCGTCAGCCGCCGTCGAGCCAAACACCGAAGTCGACAAACCGATGTCGCTGCTGGACAGCCGCTGGGAGTTGGCGCCAGAAAGCCGGTTGGGCACGCTCAACCTGCGTGGTTACCGACCCGTCTACGTCATGCCGGTGTTCGGCACCAACGACCAGAACAATCGACCGCAAAGCCCGAACCCGGACAATCGCAGCAGCACCAGCGAGAAGCTGGACAACGTCGAGGCGAAATTCCAGCTCAGCCTGAAAACCAAGATCTGGCAGGGTGTGTTCGGTGACACCGGCGACCTGTGGGTGGGATATACCCAGTCATCGCGCTGGCAGGCCTACAACAAGAAGCTCTCGCGCCCGTTCCGCGAGACCAACTACGAGCCCGAAGCCATGCTGGTGTTCGGCACCAACTATCACGTATTTGGCTGGGATGGCCGCCTGCTGGGCGTGAGCGTCGACCATCAGTCCAATGGCCGCAACGATCCACTGTCACGCAGCTGGAACCGCGTCATCGCCAACATCGGCTTCGAGCGCGCGAACTGGGTGGTGACGGTGCGCCCGTGGTGGCGCATGGCCGAGACTGCGCGCAACGACGACAACCCGGACATCAGCGACTACATGGGGCGCGGTGAAGTACAGATCGTGCACGAGGCCGACGGCCAGGAGTTCGGGCTGATGCTGCGCCATTCACTGCATGGCGGCGATCGCAGCCACGGCGCGGCGCGCTTCACCTGGAGCTTCCCGCTGGTGGCCAACATCCGCGGCTACGCCGAGGTATTCCACGGCTATGGTGAAAGCCTGATCGACTACAACCACAAGGCGACCTACGCAGGTTTCGGCATCTCGCTGCTCGACTGGTATTGAGCCAAGGGGACGATCTTGGCCCCACGGCGCGCGCCTCAAGCCTGCAGGCGCGCGAGCGTTTCCTTGCCGATTTTTTCCGGTGCGTCGGTGGAGGCGTAACGCTTGACCACCTGGCCGTCGGTATCGACCAGGAACTTGGTGAAGTTCCACTTGATCGACTCGCTGCCGAGCACGCCCTTGCCCTCGCTCTCCAGCCACCGGTACAGGGGATCGGCGTTCTCGCCATTGACGTCCACCTTGGCGAACATGGGGAAGGTCACGTCGTAACGATCCGTGCAGAATTCCTTGATCTGCGCCTCGTCGCCCGGCTCCTGGTGCCCGAACTGGTTGCACGGGAAGCCCAATACCACCAGACCAAGATCGCGCTGGTCCTGCCAAAGGTTCTCCAGGCCCTTGTACTGCGGGGTGAAGCCGCATTTTGAGGCCACGTTGACGATCAACAGCGTCTTGCCGCGCCACTCACCCAGTGAGCGCATGTTTCCGTCGATGTCACGGACGCTGAAATCGTAAACGCTGGACATGCTGTGGCTCCCGGGCCGGATGCGACCTTCGAGTCTACGGCATCCGCCATGGCGGGGCCCGGCCGCAACCACGGGCCGGGCAATTCATGCAATGCGCGGCATTTTGCCAGTCCGGAAAAAATGAAACCCCGCACGCCAGGGGAGGACATGCGGGGTTTGTCAGGCGGCCACCAGGGGAGGAAAGGCCGGCCCCTCAGCAACGCGGTGTCATGCGTCGCTTCTTGTCGCCGTCACGGCGATACAGGGCTTAGTGTGGTCGCGCGACTGTGAGTTCAACGTGTACCCAAATCGCGGTTCAGCTTTCCGACAGGCAACAGCCGCAGCGTGTCAGCGAGCGCATGCCAGCGGGACGGTCCGCGGCCTGTCCATCAGGCCCTGAAGTGTCCGGTCACGCGCCGATTTCGGCTTGCGCGTCAAGGACTTGACCCGCGCATAGAACGCCGGCCAAATGCACTTGACGTCGCCAAACAGCGCGGCGAAAGCCGGGGTCCATTGTTCATACAGGCCAAAGGGCAGCAGCGACGCGTTGTTGATTGGACCAGCGGCCCAGCGGTCGTAGCGACTGGCATCAGCACCGGCGCTGTCGCGCCACACGACATAACGCTGGCGAAAGGCAGCAATCTCGCGCTGCTTTGCCAACGCCAGCGAGGTCTTGTCGGCGCCGCTGGCGTAGAGCACGCGCAGCCGCTCACGCAAATCCAGCACCAGATGCGTGAATCCGGCATCGATCCGCGCCCCACCTGTCCCCGGCGGCGGCAGTCCGCGCGCCAGATGCCATTGGCGCACGCCCTGGCGCTGGACGAAGGTGGCGAACGATTCGTTGAACGCCGTGTCGCCCTTGACGTACAGCTTCTGGTGCGCCAGTTCATGAAAAATCGTGCCGATCAACTCATCGTCATCCCAGCGCAGCATGCTGGAGACGATCGGGTCGGCGAACCACCCCAGCGTCGAATAGGCGCTGACCCCGCCAACCCATACGTCCATGCCGCGCTGCTTCCAACGCGCGGCATCCGCGTCGGCGGCCGCCGCGCTGAACCAGCCGCGGTAGGCCACGCATCCGGCAACGGGAAAACATTGCGACACCGCATTGACCGAATACGGCGGTGCGACGAACACATTCCACACCACGAACGGGCGATGCAGATCAACATATCGCGTGTAGCTGCGATTGTCCGGAAGGTCCAGATCGGTGGTGGCAAAACGCCGCGCATCCTGGGCCAGGCGCAATCGCGCGGCCAGCGCCGGACTGGTGCCGGGCGCGCGAACCATCACGTCGATGCTCTGCCGCTGCGTCACCAGCGCACCCTGCCCGCGCACCGCCTGGGCGTAATAGCGCACGCTGCCGCAGCCTCCGAGCAGCAACATCGTCGCAAGCAGCCACGCAACGCGTCCGCTCACTTTTTTGCTCCACAGCAACGGCCAGGACGTCCAGTCAGTCATGCACGGCGCAACCGGAAAACGCAACGCCGCCCGGTACACCCATCTGCATTGGAGTGGTCCTGACGCGTGACCTGCCGCCTCGCGTCAGCTGCGGGCGGGCGGCGCGGCGCGTGGTCCGCGCGCGCCGACGGCTGCGCGGATCAACCCCCGCGCTTGCCCAGGTCGTCGCGCGGGGGATTGGTCTGCACGCTGCCACCTGCACCCGTGGAGGCATCGGGAAGATTGGATGCATCGGCGTTGGCTGAGGGCACCGAACCGGCACCCGGCCACGTTGGCTCCTGGCGCGAGCGGTCCTGCTTGGCATCCAGCAGCGCCTGGATATGCGCTACTGCCTCTTCCGGACTGATATGCCGGATCGGCGTATCGCTGATGGCTGGCCGCTTGATGCGGGTGCTGGAGGGCGTGGACTTCGCGCGCGTCGACGGCGCAGTAGTCGACTTGCGTCCGGGCGCGGACTTGACCGCCACCTTGCCGCGCTGCGGCGTGGCGGCGGGTTTCGTCGCTGCGCGCTTGGCTGGCGCCTTTGTGACTGCCGGTTTGGAGCCTGGACGGGACGCTGGCCGCGCGCTCGTGGACTTGCGCGTTGCGCTCTTGGCGACGGCGCGCTTTGCAGGGGCGGACTTTTTCGCCACCGGCTTTTTTGCCGAAGCTTTCTTCGCTGCGGGCTTGCGCAACGCCATTTGCCTGATTGGCGTCTTCTTCGTCGCTGTCTTCTTCGTCGCCAGCTTTTTTGCTGCCGGCTTTTTCGTTGCGGACTTCTTCGTGGCGGTCTTTCTCGCGCTGGTCTTCGCTGCGGTTTTCTTCGTGGCGGCCTTGCTGCCCGATGCCTTGGCCGACGCGGGCTTCTTTGCCGGCGTCTTTTTCGAAGATGTCTTTTTTGCTGCGGACTTGCGCGTCGCTGCCGCCTTGGTCGGGGCCTTGCGCGTCGCGGACTTCGCCGCAGTGGATTTGGCTGATTTTGTGCCGGCCGCGGATTTCATCCCGGTACCGGCAGTGTTGATCGGCTTGGCGCGGGAGACACTCTTTTTTTCCGTTTTCTTTGCCGCGGACTTTTTCGCGGGCGTCTTGTGGGACGTGGCCATGCGTTCGTTCTCCTGCGGAAGTGAGTACAACCGCGACCAGTATGCACGCCACGCCATCACCGCATCAAATTACCCCAACGTGTCGTCAAAAAGACGGATGGCTGACCGCGTCGAGAAAATACGGCAGCACACGCGGATCGACCAGCACCGTGACCAGCACGCCATAGGCGGCGCCCCACAAATGCGCGCTGTGGTTGACGTTGCCGCTGCCGCGCCGATCCATGTAAATGGAATAGGCGGTATAGGCAATGGCATAGATGATTGCCGGCAACGGCACCACAAGCACGATAATCAACTGCCACGGTGCCAACAGGATGAAGGCAAACAGCACCGCCGACACCGCCCCGGATGCGCCCAGGCTGCGGTATTGCGGATTGTCGCGGTTCTTCAGGTACGTGGGCAGGATCGAGACCACCAACGCGCCGATATAGAACAGCACGAAACCAAACGTGCCCAGGCGCGCGCTGAAGAAGCCCTCCATCACCCGGCCGAAGAAAAACAGCGTGACCATGTTGAACAGCAGGTGGCCGAAATCCGCATGCACCAGACCGTAGGTCACGAGCCGGTGATATTCGCGCTGCCGCGCGATGGCCGGCGGCCACAGGATAAGGTCGTTCATGAGCCGCGGGTTCTTGAGTGCCAGGAATGACACGACGCAGGTCAGGGCAATGATGATCAACGTGATCGGCAAGGAACACTCCAATGGCGGCGGGCAAGCTCGGCATCTTGGCGTCGAAGCCGCCGGATGTCGACCGCGCCACGCCTGCACGAGCCGCGCACCATGCGCCGACGCGAACACGGCTATGATCCGCGCTTTCGCGCAGGATCGCCTGCCCCGAGTCCCGCCCTGATGACCGCGTTACGTTACCTGCACCTGGATGTCTTTGCCGCTACGCCCGGAGGCGGCAACCACCTGGGGGTCGTGCTTGGCGCCGAGCCCTGGAGCGCCGCGCAAATGCAGCGCTTCGCGCGCTGGACCGCGCTGGTGGAGACCACGTTCCTGCTGCCGCCTTCGGACCCGCGCGCCAGTTACCGCGTGCGCATCTTTACCCCGCACAATGAAATCCCGTTTGCCGGGCACCCCAGCATCGGCAGCGCGCACGTCGCATTGTCTTGCGGTCTGGCGCAGGCCAGCGATGGCCTGTTGTGGCAGGAATGCGGCGCCGGCGTGTTGCCCATACGTGTGATCGGCAGCGGCAGTACGCGCGAGTTGCTGTTGCAATCACCCGGTGAGCGGGTGCTGCAGGTGGGCATCGACGCGCATCCGGCATTGGCGCCAAGCTTGCGCGGTGTGGAACTGGGTGCGTTGCCACCGGCACTGGTGGACGGCGGGCGGCGCTGGTGGCTGGCCGAGGTGGCCGACGAGGCAAGCCTGCGCGCCTGGCAGCCCGAGCATGGGGCCATCAGCGCCCTGGCAGAGGCCACCAACAGCATGGGACTGTGCGCATTTGCACGCAGTGGCAGCGCGGATCATCAACTGGTCGTGCGCGCGTTCCCCGCTGGCGTGGGCATTGTCGAGGACCCCGCCTCCGGCGCCGCCAATGGCCTGATCGGCGCGTATATCGCGCGCTCGGACCCGCACGGTTCCCTGGCGCATGGCTACACCGTGAGCCAGGGCCGCGAGATCGGCCACGACGCGCGATTGTCCGTACACATCGAGGACAGCGCCGTGTGGGTCGGCGGCCACACCCACGTCGTCGTCGACGGCGCGCTGCATTGGGCGCCCGGTGCGCGTGATTGATCCGAAGGCCGCAAGACCGGCGTAGGGCGGGCACTGGCCGCCAGTTCGGTTACGGGAAATGCAGCAGGCGGTGCCCGTCTCACGTCCTGCTGCAAGATCAGACCGCCTGGCCCGCCGCCCTGCCCGACGCCCACGCCCACTGGAAGTTGTAGCCGCCGAGCCAGCCGGTGACGTCCACCACCTCGCCAATGAAGTACAAGCCCGGCACCTGGCGCGATTGCATGGTGGTGGATGACAGCCCGTCCGTGTCCACCCCGCCCAGCGTCACCTCGGCGGTGCGATAGCCTTCGCTGCCGCTGGCGGTGAGCGGCCAGGCGTTGAGCTGCGTGCCGATCGAAACAAGCTCGGCGTCGGTGTGCTGGCGCATCGGGCGATCGGCAAACCAGAACTCGCACAGCTTCTGCGCCAAGCGCTTGGGCAGCGCCTCGGCAAGCACCGTATGCAGCTGCGCCAGCGGCCGCGCCAGGCGTTGTTCGCGGAGCCACGCGGCGGCATCGCGTTCGGGCAGCAGGTCGATGCGCAAATCGTCGCCGGCTTTCCAGTACGAGGAAATCTGCAGGATTGCCGGCCCGCTCATGCCGCGATGCGTGAACAACATGCCGGCGCGAAACGCATCGCGGCCAACGCGCGCCTCAACCTCGGGCAGGGCGACGCCGGACAGGTCCTGGAATCGATCCAGATGCTTGCCACTGAGCGTCAGTGGCACCAGGCCGGCGCGCGTGGGCAACAGCGCGTGGCCGAACTGTTGCGCCAGCGCGTAGCCAAAGCCAGTGGCGCCCATGCTGGGGATCGACAGCCCGCCGCAGGCCACCACCAGCGACGACGCCTGCACCTGGCCAATCGCGGTGGAGGCGACAAAGCCATCGCCGCGTCGCGCCACGCCCTGCACCGGGCAACTGGCCTGCACGCGCGCGCCGACCGCCGCGCATTCGTCCAGCAGCATGCGCACGATCTGCCGCGAGGAGTCATCGCAAAACAACTGGCCACGTTCCTTTTCGTGCCAGGCGATGGCATGGCGATCCACCATGGCGATGAAATCGACCGGGGTGAAGCGCGCCAGCGCGGACTTGGCGAAGTGCGGATTGGCCGACAGGTAGTTGGCGTGGGTCGCGCCGGTGTTGGTGAAGTTGCAGCGCCCGCCGCCGGACATCAGGATCTTCTTGCCCACCTTGTTGGCGTGATCGAGCACCAGCACGCGCCGGCCGCGTGCACCCGCAGTCAGCGCGCACATCAGGCCGGCCGCGCCCGCACCGATGACCAGAACATCCACCTGCATGCGTGCGCGCGCTCCATCGGGCCGGCGGCCCGTTGCCGCGCGGCATTATCACCTGCCACTGCATTGGCTTGGCTTACACTGCCTGCTTCAGTCTGCCGGAGTCGTGCCATGCCGTCGTTCGATGTGGTTTCCGAAGTGGACAAGCACGAGCTGACCAACGCCGTGGACCAGGCCAACCGCGAGCTGTCCACGCGGTTTGATTTCAAGGGCCAGGACGCCAGCTACGCGCTGGACGACGGCGTGATCACGCAGACCGCGCCCAGCGAATTCCAGCTGCAGCAGATGCTGGACATCCTGCGCGGCCGCCTTACCGCGCGGAAGATCGACATCCGCGCGCTCGACGCGGCCGAGCCGGAGGTGAACCTGGGCGGCGCGCGGCAGAAGATCACCGTCAAGCAGGGCATCGAGCAGCCCATCGCCAAGAAGCTGGTCGCCAGCCTGAAGGCGGCCAAGCTCAAGGTCGAGGCGCAGATCCAGGGCGACAAGCTGCGCGTCACCGGCAAGAAACGCGACGACCTGCAGGCGGCGATGACGTTGCTGCGCAAGGCCGAGGTGGAGCTGCCGCTGCAGTTCGACAACTTCCGCGACTGAAGGCCGCGGCACGTCGCGCACGGCATCGCGCACGGCAAGGGGCGGCCGGTGCATCCGCAGCCGGGGCTGATCCGTAGATCTCTTCGTCGCTTGCCGTTGCCCGGAGATTCGTCGTGTTCATCCTGATCCTTGCCTACCTCGGCGGCGTGCTGACCATCCTCAGCCCGTGCATCCTGCCGGTGCTGCCGTTCGTGTTTGCGCGCGCCGACCGGCCGTTCCGGCGCAATGGCGCGCCGATGCTGGTGGGCATGGCCCTGACCTTCGCCGCGGTGGCGACGCTGGCGGCGGTGGGAGGCGGCTGGGCGATCCACGCCAACCAGGCCGGGCGCGCTGTGGCGCTGGTGGTGCTGGCGGTGCTGGGCCTCACGTTGCTGTCGCGGCAACTGGCGGCGTTGCTCACGCGGCCGGTGGTGGCGCTGG
>JBDTIE010000104.1:0-11823 GCA_039936515.1 Rhodanobacter sp.
GGAGCTCACGCGCCTCGTCGATGAACACTTCCAGCAGGTCGGCGTCGATGGGTGCGGCTTGGTTCGCTTCGCTCTCGCGACTTGTCGACTCCACTGGCGCGTGCGCAATACGCGCGGCTTCGGCTTCGGCTTCGGCTTCGGCTTCGGCTGCGGCTGCGGCTGCGGCTGCGGCTTCGGCCAACTCGCGTTCGGCCTGCGCCTGGGCGGCGGCATGCTCTGCCTGGATGCGTTCGGCTTCGGTCCGTTCGGCTTCGATGCGCTCGGCCGCGATCCTGTCGCTTTCGGCCCGCTCCGCCTCGACCTGTTCAGCCGCGACACGCTCCGCTTCCAGGCGCTCCGCCTCACCCCGCTCGGCGTCCAGCCGCGCATTTTCCGCCTGCTCGGCTTCGAGCTTTTCTGCTTCGGCGCGCTCTGCTTCAACACGCCCAGCTTCGGCTTCTGCTGCAGTGGGCTCGAACGTCGTCAGCGCCGAAACCAGTTCCTCGGCGAACTCGGCGTGTGCTGCGTCGTCGGGGACGTCGTCGTTGGCCACTTCGACCGCGAGGGTCGTGGGCTCATCCTCACCGACGGCCTTCTCATCCAGGTAGGCAGCGACCGCACGCTTGACTTCATCATGGGCATCATCACCGGCATCAAGCGCTGCTGCAGCGTTGTCGACGGTGTCGCCCGAAATCGTGGCAACCGGTTGTGAATCGCCGTCGGTCGAACCCTCCAGCGCATCGGTTGCGGCCTCGTCGGCTTCGTCCGGACGGGGTTCGAACACCACGTGCGCCACCTGCGACTCCGGGTAGCGGTCGCGCAGGGCGACAAGACTGGCCACAAGGTCGTCGACCGCGGGCATTTGCGGTTCAGCCGCATCGAATTGATGCATGACGTCGTGAACTACGTCCATGGCCTGCCCCAACAGGTGCACACCATCGGTCGACAGCGGCTCGCCACCGGCGCGCAGGCGCTTGAACAAAACCTCCAGCGGCCCAAGCAGCTGCGTCAGCAGCGGAATGTCGACCATGGCGATGGCGCCGTGCAAGGTATGCACCGCTCGCAGCAATTCTTCACTGATCGGCAGCTCGGCATCGCCGTGATTGATCGCGGCGCGCAGCAGCTGGACGTATTGCGCCACTTCGCTGCGCAGGATCTCCAGCAGCACCGGATCTACCGCCGGCATCACTGGCATCGCCGGTTCCGGCTCGGGTGTCGCTTCGCCGCGTTGGGCCAGCGCACCGGCATCTGTCAGGCCAGCCTGCGGCACCGATTCAGCATGGATACGCGGCACTCGGCGACGCACGACACGACGCACCATCTCGGTGCCGGCCGGAAGGTAATCCTCCATCTGCGCCGATTGGCCTGCGGCAAGTTGTTCGGCAGCAAGCATGATTGCGCTCAGCGGCGCCTCCGGCGCGCTCTCGCCCTTGAGCGCACCAAGCAAGCCCGGCAACGCGGCAATGGCGTGATGCACCAGCGCCTGCACTTCGTGGTCAGGGGCAATGGTGGTGTCGAGCACGCGGTTGAGCATGTTCTCGACTTTCCACGCGAACTCGCCCAGCACGCCTGCGCCAACCAGTCGACCGGAGCCCTTGAGCGTGTGGAACGAGCGGCGGATGCTGGTGAGGCCGGACAACTCGCCCGGATTGGCCAACCACACGCTTTCGGCGACGTGCAGGCTATCGATTTCCTCCTGCATTTCTTCCAGGAATATCTCGCGGATGTCGTCGTCAATACCTTCTGCGTTCGTGTTGAAGCCGGCGTCCGCGGCCAGCGCATCGCGCGCGGGCACTTCTTCGAACACTTCTTCTTCGATTTCCTCCCATTCCGCGTCGCCACCATCGGCATACGCGGCGGCAGGCGGCGTGGTGGGCTCGGTCAGCACCAGGTGCAAACCATCGACATCCGTGCCGGCGACTGGTGCGGTGTCCGTGTTGCCAACAAACAACGCGGACAGATCATCCCCCGACGCCAGGCTGACCGTTTCGGACAGCTCCATCGGCATCGCAACGGCAGGCTGCTCGTGCGTGGGTTCCACAGCCTCTGCCACCACCGGCAAAGGTTCGCGTTGCTCTGGCAACGGCCAGTAGCCGAGCTGGCCCAGGCTGTGCTCAGCCACGTCCAGGATGTGGTCCAGGCCACCGCGATGGTCGCGCGCGGCCTCCAGGTAGTACTCCAGCGCGGCCAACGCGTCGGCCAGGTGATCCATTTGCGCGCCACCGGGCACGCGCAGGTCGCGCAGCAGCTCGTAGTCGATGAACAGGCCGACGCCCTGCGCCAGTTCTGCCGGTCGCGGGGCCGACAGCATGTGCATGGCACCGGACACTTCGGCCATCAGTGCCGGCAGGCCGTTGAGGCGGTCGTGCTGCCAGCCGGACTCGACGAAGGCAATGATCGCTTCCTTGACCTTGTCCGTATTGATGATGGCTTCGCCCATCAGCGTGGAGACCACGCCCAGCGCCTCGGCGCGCGGCAGGTCGGCCACCGCGGACAGCTCTTCGCCCGCTTCGGCCGAACCCAGGCGCTGGATGTGGTCGTCCAGCGAGGCTTCGACGTAAAGCAGGGCACCGGCGACATCCAGCAGGGTTTCCTCGTCGGCGGGGCGCAGGCGGTTGGCCAGATCGTCCAGCACACGACGTTGCTCGCCCACCACCCGGCGCGGTACGGCCAGCGCCAACATGCCCAAGGTGTCCCCGACACGGCCAAGCACGTCACCTTGCGCCGCCAGTTGCGTGGGATCAGCGTCGCCTTGGCGCAGGAACAGGTCCAGCGCCTCCTTCACACGCAGCAGGTCGTCCTTGAGTGCGCGCGACACGGAGTCCAGCAGCGCGCGGTTGTGTCCGGCCATGGAGCCTTGCGCGTGTGCCAGTTCGCTGGCCTGCGGCACCAGATCGGCCAAGGCGTAAGTCCGACGCAACAACGCCATGTGCGGGCTGTTCTGTCTTGCGTGGGCAACGATGTACAGCAGCTTGCACGCCACCTCATCGGCGTCGTCGCTGCGCAGGCTGTCCTCGCCGTGTTCGATAAGGTCGCGAACGTGGCGGTCAACGCGCGCAATCAGCCGGCGGATTTCACCGTCCGTGTCCTTGAGCATGCCCTGCTCGAGGCCTTCCATGACGCCGGCTGCGATCCACCACAGCCTCCGGCCGTGGACGTGATAACAGCGCGCGGTGATCGCCAGCAGGGTCTTGCGCATGGCACGCAAGCGCTGCGGCACGTCCTGGCTGCGGAACCAACCCAGCAGCTGCTGCTGGAAATGCAGGCGCAAATCCGCCAGCTCACCGCGATAGGCCTGGGCCTGCTCGTCACTGAGCGCCGCTGGCGCCTGTTCGGGCAGGAAGGCATCGAGATTGGGGTGAAACAACGCCGATTCGGTAAGCGCCTGCTCACCGCGACTGGCGCGCAGGTCGTTGAGCAACGGCAACAACACCACCGGCACATCACGATGCCCGCCGGACAGACGCTCGAGGTAGTCCGGCAGTTGCATCAGCCCGCGCATCAACACCGCATACGCTTCTTGCCGGTCGCCGATGCGGTCCGTCTGCAGTTCGCTGGCGAGCATTTCCATTTCCGCGGCCACCGTGGCCGCGCCATAAAGCTCGACCATCTGCAAGGTGCCGCGTGCCTGGTGCAGGCGCTCCGCGCACGAGCGCATGGCTGCGGCATTCTCGGGGCGTTCAACGTACGACTCCAACGCCTCGCGCGCAGTCGACAGTGTCTCGTCGAGCTCGGGCTTGACCCACTGCAAGGTAGTGAAATCGATGTGGTCTTGAAGTCTCATTGCGTCTCCCGTGCACCGCGCGAGTTGCCGCGTGCGGCAGCGGGATTGCCCCCCGTCATGCTGCGGATATCCACCGGGCCACTCAGCCCGGCAGCTTGAAGTGCGCCACGGAACGTCGCAGGTCGCTGGCCAATTGCGCCAGCGTACCGATGGAATCGGCTGTCTGGCTCGCGCCCTGCGATGTCTGCGAGCTGATTTCCTGGATCGCGTTCATGGATACGGAAATATCGGTCGCCGCTGCCGACTGCTCGCGCGCGGCGGTGGAGATGGTCTGGATCAGCGCTGACAGGTCGTGCGACACGCGCTCAATGTCGCCCAGCGCACTGCCGGCATCCTCGGCCAGACGCGCACCGGCCACCACCTCGGCCGTGGTCTGCTCCATCGAGTTGACCGCCTCGTTGGTATCGGACTGGATCGCCTGCACCAGGGTCTCGATGCGCTTGGTGGCGCTGGTGGAACGTTCGGCCAGGCGCTGCACTTCGTCGGCAACCACGGCGAAACCGCGACCGGCCTCGCCTGCCGAAGCCGCCTGGATGGCTGCATTCAGGGCCAGGATGTTGGTCTGCTCGGCAATGTCGTTGATCAGCTCGACGATCGATCCGATCTCCTGCGAGGACTCGCCCAGGCGCTTGATGCGTTTGGAAGTCTCCTGGATCTGGTCGCGGATCGAGTCCATGCCGGAGATCGTCTCGCGCACCACTTCAGCGCCGCGCGAGGCGATTTTCACCGAGCGCTCGGCCACGTCCGCGGACTCGGCCGAGTCGCGCGACACGGTATCCATCGAGTTCACGATCTGGTTGATCGCCGAAGTCGCCGAGCTGATCTGGCGCGCCTGCTGCTGCGCCGCGTCGGCCAGGTTACGGGCGGTGGTCTGGCTTTCCTGCGCCGAGGACGACACTTGCTCGGACGTCTCGTTGATGGTGGTCACCAGCGAGCGCAACTCGTCGATGGCGTAATTCACCGAGTCCGCGATGGCGCCAGTGATGTCTTCGGACACCGTGGTCTTGACCGTGAGGTCACCTTCGGCGAGCGAACCCATCTCGTCCAGCAGGCGCATGATCGCCTCCTGGTTGCGCTGGTTGAGTTCGGTACTGGTGGCGAAACGGCGGCGCTGGTCACCGACCAGGGCGAAGACCAGCAACAGTGCGAACGCAACCGCGGCGATGGCACCAAACAGGCCCCACCACACGTTGGGGAACAGCCGACGCAGCGGCAGCTTGCCGATCTGCTCGGACAGCTCGTTGGCGCGCAGCAGCACCGTCTGCGAATCCAGCGATGCCTGGTTGCCTGCGCTCTTGACGTCGTTGATGTTGCCGGCGGCGGCGACCAGCTTGGCCACCGGCTCGGTCAGCTTGGCCCAGCTCGCGTCCATCGCGGTAAGTATCTTGTGCGCGTTGTCATCGGCGATCGGGCGCACGCCGCTGCCCGGGCTGCCAACCAGCAGGCCCTTGAGCGCGTTGCCGTAAAGTTGCGCGTCGCGCGACAGGCCATCGGCTGCCGACAGCGAGTTCTCGCCGCCCTGCACCACTTCCTGCACGCGGCGGATAATGCGGTCGGCAGACAGCATCTGCCGCGACGTACCCAGCATCTGCTCGGGGCTGCCGTTGCGCTGCTGAAGGATGTTGACCACCTGCTCCATGCTGGAGTTGAGCAGTGGCATCTGCTGCGCCAGCGTGGTCGCGCGCTGACCGGAATCGAGCACGACCTGCTTGTTCGACAGGATCTTGCCGATGTCGGTGTCGAGCTGGTGCCAGGCGGTGTCCAGCGCGCTCACTGCACGCCCGCTGGGCGTGGCATTGTTGTCGGCATAAGCGTGCATGGCGGTGCGCACATCACCATGCTTGAGCCGCTGCACGGCCGAGTCGATGGCGTTGCGGGTGCTTTCCAGTTCCTTGAAGGCGTTGACGTTGCCGTCAGCCGATTCCAGCGCAAACTTGGCCGTCTGCTGCGACAGCACCTGGATTTGCGTGGTCAGCGCAACGGCCTGGCGATCCTCGCCGTTCTTCTGGTTGAGCAGGAAGAAGTCCAGTGCCGCAAAACCTATCGCAACCAGCAACAGGACAATTAGCGAGGTGTAGCCACGCTCCCTGCTGACGCCCCCAGTAGTGCTCATAATCACCTCACCCCGTGTACTTCTTTAAGGTCACCCCACTGCCCACCCGTGGGTTCCACCGCTGTCTGTTTGTCGCCGCCGAAAGTGCGGCCGTCCGCAATGCCAGGCCGGCTGCCTACGCGGCTGCCTGGCGAAAATCCGGTGCACGCACCAGCCGACTCATGCTAAAGATCGCCAGTTGCTGCTCGCCGACCCGGCTGTCGACGAAGCGCGCCAGGCGCGGGTCATCCTCGGCCACCGCGTCGCGGCGCTGCTCCTGGTCAACCGTGCGCTGGCCGAACACCTCATCCACCATCAGCGCCACATTGCCGCTGCCCTGGCGTACCACCAACAACCGCGTGCGATCCGAGTGCTGGGTACGATCACCGAACAGGAAACGCGCGAAATCGATCACCGGCACCAGGTTGCCGCGCACGTTGGCCACGCCAAGCAGCCACGGCTGCGTGCCCGGCACCGACGTCAGCGTGGGCACGGCGAGCAACTCGTTGATCTCGTCGATACCTGTCACCAACAGCCGCGAACCGACGCGAAAACCGATACCGCGCCACAGGCCTGGCGCGTCCATCTTGTCCTGCGATTCCGAAGCGTGCGCCAGCGACAGGCGCTCGTAGCGGGCCAGTATCTCGAACGGGGTGCGGTTGATGGCGTCGGTCATGACGCGTTCTGCAGCAGGCCGTTGATGCAGCCGAGCAATTCCTTCTCGTTCACCGGCTTGGTGATGAATGCCTTCGCGCCCTGGCGCAAGCCCCACACCCGGTCGGTCTCCATGGATTTGGTGGTGATGATGATCACCGGCACGCCAGCGGTGGCCGGGTCGCGGGTGAGCATGCGCGTGGCCTGGAACCCGTTCATGCCAGGCATGATGACGTCCATGATGACCACGTCAGGCAACTGCGCGTGCACGCGCTCGATACCTTCCTCGGCGCTGTGTACCGCATGCACCTCGTGACCGGCGCGCTCCAGCAACGTGGTGAACACACGCACGTCGGTCGGCGAGTCATCGATGATGAGAATTTGCGCCACGGATCCCCCTTGCGAATCTGCAGTCAATGCGCTGGCGTTGTGTTGACGTGGCGACGAATCGCCCCCAGCAATTCATCGCGCGTAAATGGTTTGGTCAGGTATTGCTCGGCGCCGACGATGCGCCCGCGCGCCTTGTCGAACAGCCCGTCCTTGGACGACAGCATGATGACCGGTGTGGCGCGGAATTGCGGGTTGTTCTTGATCAGCGCACAGGTCTGATAACCGTCGAGCCGCGGCATCATGATGTCGACGAAAATGATCGCCGGGCGCTGATCGGAGATCTTCGCCAGCGCCTCGAAGCCGTCAACCGCGGTCAATACCTCGCAGCCTTCCTTCTTGAGCAAGGTTTCCGCCGTACGGCGGATGGTCTTGGAATCATCGATGACCATGACCTTGAGACCGGCCAGGCCGTTTGTACTTGCGTTCGAATCCACTAGCTTCCCCCAGCGACCTGATCCGGGTCACGGACAGGTGGAAATACATGCAACTGCCGTGCCGGACGGCGCGCATGCAAGGACATCAAGAGCGAATGTCACGTGCACCCGCTCTGCAACGGCGGATGTCACCCTTGTTGTTTACTGCCTGCCCGTCGAAACTGTCAAGCAAATCGCGCTGGCGTTGCGACGGGATTCACGCCAGGTGCCGCGCAGGGTCAGCAACTGGCCTCGCGGGGCCAGTTGCGACGGGGTGCACACCTGCAGCTCGTTGCGCGTGCGCTGCCCGGCGATACCATGCACGTTCGTCCCCCGCGGCTTGCTGCCGTCCACCTGGAGCTGCCATGAGCTTGTCGATTGCCGTGCTGATGGACCCCATCGAGGACATCAAGCCGGCCAAGGACACTACCTTGGCGATGCTGCTGGAAGCCCAGCGCCGCGGCCACTCGCTGTTGTACATGCGCCAGCGCGACCTTGCCCTGCGCAACCAGGTGCCGTGGGCGCGGCTGGCGCCGCTTTCGGTACGCGACGATCCTCGCCACTGGTACACCAGTGGCGAGGCGCGGTGGCGCGACCTGCGCGAGGTCGACGTGGTGCTGATGCGCAAGGATCCGCCGGTGGATCCCCAGTTCATCTACGACACCCTGGTGCTGGAGCGCGCGCAGCAAGCCGGCGTGCTGGTGGTGAACGATCCGCAGTCGTTGCGCGACTGCAACGAAAAGCTGTTCGCCCTGCAATATCCGCAATGCATCGCGCCCACGCTGGTCAGCCGCGACGCTGCGGAACTGCGCCGCTTCACCGCCGAGCATGGCGAGGTGGTACTCAAACCGCTGGATGGCATGGGCGGGCGCGGCATATTCCGCGTGCGTAACGGCGACAGCAACCTCAACTCCATGCTGGAGACCCTGCTTGGCGGTGATGCCCACGGCAACGGCACGGCATTGACCATCGCGCAGAAATACATCGCGCAGATCAGCGCCGGCGACAAGCGCATCCTCTTGATTGACGGCGAACCGGTGCCCTACGCCCTGGCGCGCATCCCGCAGGGCGACGAGTTCCGCGGCAACCTGGCGGCAGGCGGCCGTGGCGAGGGCGTGCCGCTGTCGGACCGTGACCGCTGGATTGCCGCTCAGGTCGCACCGGAGCTGCGCCGCCGCGGGCTGTTGTTTGTGGGACTGGACGTGATCGGCGACTACCTGACGGAAATCAACGTCACCTCGCCCACCTGCGTCCGCGAGCTCGATGCGCAGTTCGGGCTCAACATCTGCAGCCAGTTGTTCGATGTGATCGAGGCGCGTCGTGACGGAAAACGCTGCGCATGAGCGAACCGGTCATCGCTGCCACGCCGCCCAACCCGATTGGCGCCACCGCACTGTTCTCGCTGTTGCTGCACGGCATCCTGCTGCTTGGCGTCACTTTCCACTTCGCCACGGCCGAACCCGCCCTGCCGACGCTGGATGTCACGCTGGTCAACGTGGCCAACCGCGAGGCACCGGACAAGGCCGACTTCCTGGCGCAGGCCAGCAACAGCGGTGGCGGCCAGAGCGACCACGCGGCGCGGCCCTCGCAGGAATTCTCCGGCGCATTGCCGCGACCGGAGGCCGGCATCGCACCGCGAGAGGTCACGCCGGCCGCGCCGCGGCCGCAGGAGGCAACGCCTACCCGCATGATCACCACCAGCGGCGACAGCACGTACGCTGTCGACAGCGACAGCGCGCGTACCCGCACCCAGGCCCAGCCGCTGCCGACAGCCGATGAGGTGCAGCGCACACAAGCCATCGCGCAACTGGCCGCCGAGTTGCGGGCGCAGAACGAGGCGCTGGCGAGACGACCGAAGAAGAAATTCATTTCCGCCAACACCCAGGAATACGTATACGCAAGCTACATGCGCGGCTGGTCCGACCGCGTGCAGCGCGTAGGCAACCTCAACTATCCCGAACAAGCGCGTGAGCAAAAGCTCTACGGCGACTTGTTGCTGACGGTAGGCCTCAACCGCGACGGCAGCATCCGCAACATCACCTTGATCAAGAGTTCCGGTCATCCGCTGCTGGACGCCGCCGCCGAACGCATTGTGCGCCTGGCCGGTCCGTTCCCGCCGCTGCCGGCGGATGCCAGCGTGGATGAGCTGTACATCACGCGCACTTGGCAGTTCCTGCCTGGCGACGTCCTGCGCAACCGCTGAACCACCCGCGCGCGGCACAGGCCGGCTTACAATGGCCGCATGAGCAGCATGACGCCGACCACCCTCACCGGGCAGTTCCTCATTGCCATGCCACAGCAGGCTGCGCCACCGTTCTCGCGCGGCGTCGCGTTGCTGTGCCAGCACGACGAGGACGGCGCCGTGGGCCTGCTGGTCAACCAATTGTCCGAATACCGCTTCGGCGACGTGCTGGCGCAGATGAAGCTGCGTTGCCTGGATGGCGAGCTGGCCGACGCGCCGGTGTTGATCGGCGGCCCGGTACAGCAAGAGCGCGGCTTCGTGCTGCATCGCGAACCTGGCCCGTGGGACTCCAGCTACCGCGTCAATGACATGTGGTCGGTGACGACCTCGCGCGACATCCTGGTGGCGATGGCCGCCGGCGACGGCCCGCGCCAGGCCATCATGGTGCTCGGTTATGCCGGCTGGGACGCCGGGCAACTTGAGCAGGAAATCATGGCCAATGCCTGGCTCACTGCCGAGGCCTCCGAACGGGTGGTGTTCGACACCCCGTTGGAAGACCGCTGGAACGCCGCCGCCGGGCTGGTTGGCGTCGACCCGCGGCAATTGTCTGGTTACGTGGGACACGCGTGAGCTGTGTGCTTGGCTTCGATGTCGGCAGCCGCCTGACCGGCGTGGCGGTAGGCAACCAGATCACCGCCAGTGCCCGCGCGCTGGCAACACTGCCCATGCATGATGACGCGCCCGACTGGCAACAACTTGACGTGCTGCAGCGCACCTGGCTGCCGCACACGCTGGTCGTCGGCCTGCCGCTCACGCTGGACGGTGCCGAGCAGCCGGCCAGCCGCCGCGCCCGGCATTTCGCGCAGTTGCTGCACGCGCGCTACGCCCTGCCGGTGGCGCTGGTCGATGAGCGCGACAGCTCGCGCGAGGCGGCACAACGCTTCGCGGCCGGGCGCGCAGCGGGATTGCGACGGCGACGCGACGCCGCGGCGATCGACGCGCAGGCTGCCGCCATCATTCTCGAGCGCTGGTTGCTGGATCCGACCGCGACCACGCCTGCACCATCCCCACCTGCCCAAAGTTGCCCATGAGCCCTCGCCTGCGCCACCTCACCACACTGGAAAACCTTCCCCGGGCCACGCTCGAGCGCCTGATGGATCGCGCCGAGGCTTTGCGCGACGCCTGCGCGCATGGCACGCGCAAGCTCGACGTGCTCGCCGGGCGCACCGTCCTCAACCTGTTCTTCGAGCCCTCCACGCGTACCCGTACCTCTTTCGAGCTGGCCGCCCGACGGCTGGGGGCGGACGTCATCAACTTCGACATCGGCTTCTCTTCCACGCGCAAGGGTGAGGCGCTGTATGACACCTTGCACACGCTCGAAGCGATGCACCTGGACGCCATCATCGTGCGCCACAAGGAGTCGGGCACGCCCGACTCGCTGGTGCACCACGCCATGAGCGGCGTATCGGTGATCAACGCCGGCGACGGCAACCACGCACATCCCACCCAGGGTCTGCTGGATGCGTTGACCATCCGCCAGCACAGACCGGAGCTGGAAAAGGTTACGGTGACGATTTGCGGCGACATCCGCCACTCGCGCGTGGCCCGCTCGGACATACATGCGCTGACGACCTTGGGCGTGCACCGCATCCGTCTGTGCGGCCCGGCGGCATTGCTGCCTGATGCGGCGGAGTTTCCGCACGTACAGATAATCGAGGATTTCGACCAGGCGCTTGCCGGCGCTGACGCGGTCATCATGCTGCGGCTGCAAAAGGAGCGCATGTCCGCCACCGAACTCCCCGACGAGGCGGCCTATTTCGACCGCTATGGCCTGGACGAGCGACGCCTGGCGCTTGCCGCGCCCGGCTGTCTGGTCATGCATCCGGGACCGATCAACCGCGGTATCGAGATTGCCTCCAGCGTCGCCGACGGCGCGCAGTCGCGCATCCTGGAGCAGGTGGGCAACGGCGTGTTCGTGCGCATGGCCGTGCTGGACGAGGTACTGGCGCGCTGAGCAGCGCCCGGGCGGCACCGAAATGCCACGCCACGGCGGTCCGCCGACAGGTTTGCGCGGGACAAAACAGGCATAATGTGCAGCGCAGCAATCATTTTATTCCGGGGATCAACATGCGACTGACGACGCGTTTCATCGCGCTTGGCTTGGCCGGCATTCTGCTCGTGGCGTGCGGACGCAAGGACAAGAACGCGCCGCTGGCATTTGTCCCGGCCGACACGCCCTACGTGCTGGCCAACCTGGATGTGCTTGATGCATCCACGCGCGATGCGCTGCTTACCCAGGCCGACGCCAGCATGCCATCGCAGATCGCGC
>JBDTIE010000105.1:0-16413 GCA_039936515.1 Rhodanobacter sp.
GTCGGAGACGAGGGCCAGCGGATGTTGTTGGGCAATGTCGCGTATGTGCGGGTGAACACGCCGTTGGGCGTGTTCGTGGTGGCGGCACGCGAGGCGGCGATCAAGGGCGGCTGGTTCGAGGGGCAAAAGTATTTTCCCCAGATCAACCCGGACTCCGGCTGGCATGAGGCCGAGACCGCGGTTTTGCGCACGGCACGACGGCAGCTCGAGGCTTATTTTGCCGACGCGGCAACACCCTTCAACCTGCCGCTGGCACCCGAAGGCACGGCGTTCCAGCAACAGGTGTGGCGTGCGCTTTGTGCCGTGCCGTCGGGCGGGACCACGAGCTATGCGGCGCTCGCACGCACGCTGGGCCGTCCCACAGCATTCCACCCGGTTGGCGCGGCGGTAGGGCGCAACCCGATTTCGTTGTTCATCCCCTGCCATCGCGCGCTTGGCAGCGATGGTTCGCTGACCGGGTACGCGGGCGGGCTTGAGCGCAAGCGCTGGCTGCTCGCCCACGAAAGTGATGAGCCGGACCTGTTCAATCGACAAGCGTCGGGGTTCATTTCCTGACAGCGAGGAATCGGCCTTTGCGGCGGCGCGCGCGCTCGCTCGGCAGATGAGATCAGGAGCAGCCGTCAGCGTCGACTTTCCAGGAATGCGATGGGACAGCTATTGCTACTTCCCTTGCTTGCGGCCCTACCCGCGCAACAGGAAATACGGAAGCGTCACCAGGGCCAACGCGAAGAGGATGCCCAATACGCTCAGCACCACGCGTGCCGGCTCTGCTCGAAGCAACGAGATGAATGTTGCTGCCGTGCCCGCGCGTTTGGCAGCGGCGTACTCGGCACGCGCGCGGGATGCGCGCTGTTGCTGGTAGGCGTCCATCGCGCGCCGGGCGTCAACGAAGGCGGCGTCTTCGGTGATCCAGATCCCTCCTGCCGAGACACCCCAGATGCTGGGTCTGGTTTCGTAGAACGCAATCCGCCGCGCCTCGAGCATCGCGCGCACATCGTCAGCCTCATCATCGGGCACATTGCGCAGGTTCATGAGCAGCTTGGGCATGGCGCCATGGTATCCGGTGCTCTGAAATCCGAACACACGACGCCACGGGAATCCCGGGTGCGCGCGTAGTTTGAGACCGTTGCTGGCCGCCCCCGCCGACACGGCGAGTCCTTTCGCGGAGGCCTTTGCGCCCCGCCACACGGACGCCACCCTGTATCGCCGGTCCCCACCCAACTTGCCGACCCGGTGGCGAAGGGGCCCTTGGTCAACGGACGGCAATGGCAAACAGCGTGCTTCTTCACGTCCCGAAGATCGTCCGTGCGCGCAAACTGAGCGTGAAAAACGCCAAGGTCGAAGCCTTCCGCTGGGCCCCTGTTCAGGCGCACTTTGCTCCCGACGGCTTCCCGGCTAATGTTCGCTCCTCCGGCGTCCGCACCGCCGTAAAATCGCCACCAATCCGTTTTCAGCCAGGCACCTTGGGGGAGTTATGCAAACTGCTGTCGCGATCAGCCGGGAAGGCGATTCTGATCGAGCCGCCGACGATCTTTCCCAACAACTACTTGCAAAGGTGCCTGAGCCTGCCGCCATAGTGTTGTTTGCAGCTCCCGGGTACGCCCATGAGCGTCTGTTGCGGCGCCTGCATGAGCGTACCGGAGCGTTGCTGGTTGGCTCCTCGTCGGCCGGTGAGTTCACCAATGCGATCCGTGGCGAGGGTTATGCGAGCGCGCTTGCCATCGGCGGCCGCGACGTCCAGGTCACCGCAAGCTGCGGCCGGAAAATCAGCGCCGATCCCGCCAGCGCTGCTCGGGAACTCGTTGCAGGGTTTGTCGGCATGCGCGACATGCGTCCGGGCTACCGCAGCGCGCTGGTCATGACGGATGCGCTTGCAGGACATGCCGACCGCCTGGTGGATGAGTTGACCCTGGCCACAGCGGGCCAGTACCAGTTTTTTGGCGGCGGCGCCGGTGACAACGCCCAATTCCAGAAGACGTCCGTCTTCTGTGGCGACGCGGTGTTGACCGACGCCGTCGTCGGCCTGGAAATCATTTCGGAAAAGCCGATCGGCATCGGCGTGAGCCACGGTTGGCAACCGGCTTCGCAGGCCATGCGCGTCACCGAAGCCGACGGCGTGAAGCTGGTCAGCCTCAATGGGCTGCCCGCGGCTGAGGTG
This sequence comes from Rhodanobacter sp., assembly GCA_039936515.1. GTDB lineage: Bacteria > Pseudomonadota > Gammaproteobacteria > Xanthomonadales > Rhodanobacteraceae > Rhodanobacter. The sequence goes on from JBDTIE010000105.1 coordinate 2,159, forward strand.
TTCCAGGCACACGCGGCCGGGACCGGGCAGGATCTCGATCCCGCCGCGCCCATTCCATTTTTCCTGCACAACATTCTGGGCATCGAGACGACGAGCGGCTACAAACTGCGCGTGCCGCTCGCCATCACCCAAGACGGTGCCGTGATCTGTGCTTCGGAAGTGCCGCAGGACGCTATCGTCAGATTAATGCGCAGCACGCACCAATCCACGGTGGAAGCGGCGCAAGCCGCGACCGACGCGGCGCTGAAGGCGCTCGGGCCGCACAAGCCGCAGGCGGCGCTCTTCTTCGATTGCGTGGCCACCCGCCTGCGCATGGGCCAGGCATTCACACACGAGATCTCCGCGGTGCGCGACCGTCTGGGCGGAGTGGACCTCACCGGATGCAATACCCATGGCCAGATCGCGCGTGCGGAAGGCCAGTTCCAGGGGTTCCACAACTGCACCGCGGTCGTTTGTCTTCTTCCATCGTAGTGCGCGACACGACTGCCATGCAGCAGCTGGTGGACGCGCTGGCCGAGCGCGACGGACGCGCGCAGGCGGCCGAGGCGCTCGCCCATGCCCTGGACGCGGAGGCGCTGCTCATCCTGCTGCCTGACTCGGAAACCGACGCACTGGTCCCGGCGCCCGGCTTTCCGCGCACTCTCCCGGGCGGCCCATCCTGGCGTGCCTTCCTGAGTGCGTGCGCACGTCCGGGCGAATACGTGATGGAAGTCGACCACCCGCACAGGCACAGCCGCAAGACGGTGCGCGCTCATGTTTCCTTGGACGGGGTAGTCACGGCGCTGATCGGTGGCGCACCGCGTTCTGCAGCGTCGGCGCTGTCGCAACCGCTCCTGCCAATCATCCGACTCCTGCAGTCCGAGCGCGAGGTGATCACGGCGCGCGGGGATGCCACTGCCGCGGCGCAGGCTAACCAGCAGGCAAGCTTGTTTGCCGCGACGGTGGATGAGGCCCGGCGGCGGTCGACGCAACAAGCAAACCAGCTGCAAGCGGCGCTAGGCGAAGCCGCCCGATTGAACTCCGAGCTGACAGAGCTGACACTTACTCTGGAGCAGCGCATCGAAGCAGCGCTGGCCGAACGCAAGCTCCTCGCCGAAATTGTCGAGAACGCCGAGGCACTCGTCCTGGTGGCGGATCTGGAGTACCGGTTGCTGGCGGTAAACCGTGCCGCCGCCGATGAATTCGAGCGCATCCACGGGCGCAGGCCCCGGGTCGGGATGTGCATGGCCGATTTGCTGGCGGACGTACCTGAGCGCCGGGCCGCGGTGATGACGATGTGGGACCGTGCATTGGCCGGGGAGGCGTTCACTGCAACAGAATCAGTGGACGATCCGACATCCGATTCCCGCCACTACGAGATCAAGTTCAACGTACTGCGAAACAAGGATGGCCACCGGATCGGCGCGTACCAGTTTGCCTACGATGTGACCGAGCGGCTGCAGGCGCAGGCGCGCTCCGCCAAGGCCGAAGAGGCACTGCGGCAATCGCAAAAAATGGAAGCGGTCGGCCAACTCACCGGCGGCATAGCCCACGACTTCAACAACCTGCTCACCGTCATCCTCGGCGGTCTGGAGCAGTTGGAGCGGGGGTTGTCAGCCATCCCGGACCTCACCCTCGCCAATCGGATGCGCCGCTCCCGCGACATGGCGATGCAGGCAAGCCTGCGCGCGGCCACGCTCACTTCGCGCCTGCTCGCATTCTCTCGCCGCCAGCCGCTTGACCCGAAGCCGGTCGACGCCAATCGGCTGGTCGCCGGCCTTGCGGACATGCTCACGCGCACGCTCGGCGAACAAGTCCGGCTGAAGGTAGTCGCTGCACCGGCGCTGTGGATGACCCAGGCCGATGTGGGCGAACTGGAAAGCGCGTTGCTGAATTTGGCGGTGAACGCCCGCGATGCCATGCCCGAGGGGGGCCGGCTCACCATCGAGACGGGAAACACCGTCCTCGACGACGATTACGTCTCCACCCTCGCCGAGCCGGTTGCTGCCGGCGACTATGTCCTTCTCGCGGTGACCGATACCGGCATTGGCATGGACGGCGAAACGCTTGCGCGGGTGTTCGAGCCCTTCTTCACCACCAAGCCGGTCGGCCAGGGCACGGGCTTGGGCCTCAGCCAGATCTACGGCTTCATCGGCCAGAGCAATGGTCATGTGCGGATCTATTCCGAAGTGGGCCAGGGCACGACCATCAAGTTGTACTTGCCGCGGGTACCCGAGCCGGCGGTGGCGGGCAGCGAAGCACCCGGCCGCGTCGTCCGCCCCCGGGGCCACGAAACGATCCTCGTCGTGGAAGACCACGACGACTTGCGGGCATATTCGGTGGGTGTCCTGCGCGATCTTGGCTATTGCGTTCTGGAAGCCGCGACGGGTCCTGCTGCACTCGATCTTCTTGCCAATGCGGAACGCGTGGATATGCTCTTCACCGATGTCGTGCTCCCGGAAAAGATGGACGGCCGGACCCTGGCCGACGCGGCACGACGCGACAGACCGGATATGAAGGTGCTGTTCACCACCGGCTATTCACGCGACGCCATCGTCCACAACGGGCGGCTGGATTCGGGCGTGCATCTGCTGCCCAAGCCTTTTACCTCTGACGCGCTTGCCTCGAAGGTGCGCGGGGTACTTGATGAAGCGGAACCGGATCAGCACCACTCTCCGAACCGCGCGGGAGGCTGACGTCGACTCCACGCGGCAACTGGCCGCCCCACAGCCTTGGCGCAGGAATTCGTAGCGACTGATGCGCCAGACCTCGCCGCCCCTTGCGCAAGTTCTGCCCGGCAGCGTGATCATCGCGCGCCGGGAAGTGGTCACCGACATTGGGCCCGTCTCTTGAGCCTCCCTGGCTCTTTGGCGGGTGGTCGGGTGCGCACTATTTCATCGACGCGACGTGCGCGACGAACTGATCAAGGGCGATATCGGTGCCTTGCTGCCAGCCGGACTCCTTGTTGGCCGCGAGGTCCGCTTCATTTCGGTGCAGCGCCGTAAACACGTAGCGCGTTGCAGCGCCCTCCGGCTCCATGGTCATGAAGGCGGTGATCGGAACATCGTCGAAGACGGCTGGCCGATAGCCGGGGAACAACATGGAAGTCCACACCAGCCGCTCCATCGGGACGACGTCCAGGAAGCAGCCAACGTTTGGCACCTCTCGGCCCTCGACGGCGATGTCGATACTGAAGATGCCGCCCGGTCGCAGGTCCATCTCGGCGCGTACAACACTGCCCCAGGCTTTGGGCATGTACCATTCCTTGACGTGTTCGGGCTTGGTCAGTGCCTCCCAGACCAGCGGCACGGGAGCGTCGATAAAACGTTCGAAGACCAGGTCGAGTTTCGGGTCAAACCGGGACGAATTGCTCATCATTTCGATTCCTTGGCCTTGAGTTGTTTGACGTACTCGTCGAAGCGATCCAGCCGGGACTCCCACAGCCGACGCTGCTCTGCAAGCCAGCCCTCGGCGGCCTTGAAGGGTTCGGGCGAGATCTCGTAAGTCCTCACCCGCCCCTGCTTCGTGGACTTCACCAGATGGCTCCGCTCGAGCACGGACAGGTGCTGCACGAACGAGGGCAGTTTCATGTCGAACGGTGCTGCTAACTCACTGACGTTTGCCGGACCACTGAAAAGCCGCTCCAGGACTTTCCGCCGGGTCGTGTTGGACAGGGCGCCAAAGACATCATCGACAACGGCGGCCTGGGTCATTGTTGTCTCGGTCACTGACTGGCGGAGTTCGTCCGATGGGCACATTCTGTCAGCGCTCTATACTTAGGTCAATACCTAAGTTTGCTGCCCGCCGTGACTGTGACAACGAACTGCTTGCCATTCGTCGGCAGCGGCAACACAAACGCGCGTGTCGCACGCAATCGCTTTCAGGCTGGGGCGGAAAAAACCCTGGGGTGCCCGGTCCACTTACGCGGACCCGGGCGCCCGAGCCAAACCTTGACTGATGGCAAGGGCATTGAACGTCCTCCGTTCCGGTTTCGCCCGGTCCCCATTTCACCGCAAGGCACGGTCACTCTTGCTATCGCATCGTCTTCCGATCGATTTGTACGCGCTGGTCACGCAATGACGACTCGGAACGGCGGAACATCGGCGGCGCGTTCTCGCGTTCGGCGGCTACTCGGGCGGGCACGGGCCTGGAGCCTGCAGCACGTGCGCCGCGTGTGGCACCGGCGCGCGCCTTCGCGCCGTCCATGATGCGGCGGAAAGTGGACGCTACCGTCTTCTCATCGTCGTCAAAGTCGCCGTGGTGCATTGCATCGGATGCGTCACGCGAGTCGGCGGGTGCATTGTTAGGCGCCAGCACCAGCTCGGCACCGAGCGACTGCAACGTCTTGCGCAGGTCGGCGTCGATCCAGCGCTCCATGCCCAGAATGGGTTCGCCCTGGCGGAACAGCGGAATGCGCGATGTTTTCTCGAAGGCCGCCGACACCAGGTACAGCAGCGACTTGTTGTAGATCTTTGCGCAGTTGTCGTCGCGCTCGGTCTTGTCGCTTAGCGCGAACACGGTCAGCTTGGCGAGCGTGCCCTTCTGCATCGCCGGCAGGTAACTGGAACGGAACAGGTCCACGGTGCACGCCGGTGCCCACAGCGTGCAGGTTTCGACCTTGAGGCCACGATCGGCAAGCAACTTGACCACCGGCGCGAGCAGGATCGAGCCGGCGCTGTGGCCGACCATGTGGATCTCCAGGCCAGGCATCTTCTTCGCCAGCGCTTTCAGCTGGTCGGCTACCAGCACCGCCGCGCCACCGGCGTCGCTGGCGGCCAGCGCGTTCTGCTTCATCTCGTCCCACGCCAGCTTGCCGCTGAGCACGCGTGCCAGCGGTTCAAGCGCATCGTCAAGCCGGTCGAGCATGAAGTCCTTGCTGGCGTCCAGCACGCCCTCGGGCCTGCGGCGGCTCACCGTGTCCTTCAGGATGTTGGTCACGGTGGTCCAGTAGTCGGTGCGCCAGATGAAGGCCAGCGGGTACACGTTGCCGCCGAGCAGCGCCGGGCGGTACTCGGCCAGACGCTGCGTGGCAGCCTGCTCGCTCACCAACCCGCCATGCGCATAAAGCAGGACGCGTGGCTTGTCCCAGTGCTGCATGACGCGGGGCATGTCCTGCTCGAAGATTTGTGCCAGCTCGGCCGGCGTGCTGCCGTAGTCGCCGCCTGCCTTGAGCGCACCGTTGTTGCCCACGCTCACGATATGCGGACGCAGATCGGCAAAGGAATACGCGTTCGACTGCGCGGATGTCGCCGCGTGCACCGACGCGATCGACTCGAGCTTGCGCAGTGTGACTGGCGCGCCGAGCCTGGCCACCCAGGCGTCGGTGCCATTCTCCAGCCAGTCGTCGTAGCTGATGCGCGCACAGCCGTGCCGACCCCAAGAGGCGCCCCATGAGTTCTGCAGCCAGAAGCCCTGCTCATCGAACGCGACGATGGCGAAGGCGTGGCCGCCGGTGATGGTGGACGACTGTGTGATCGCACCGTCGTCGCCCACCTCGTTCCAGCCCGCGTGCACGGTGCAGGTGACATACAGCACGCCGACCTCGGCCAAGGCCGAATGCATGGCGACGATGTCCTTGTGGTTCACGCGGAAGTAAGCGCCCAGGGGGCGGCGCAGCGCGTCGGAAGTGCGCGCGTCGGTGAGCCCCCGAGGGTCGCTCTTGTTCGCGGGCTTGTACGGGAACACTCCTTCGGAACACACACCGTGCTTGTGCCAGCCCTTCATGGCGCCGCGCGCGCTGGAGCCACTGTAGTTCTCGCCGGCCCATTCGTCGTAGCGGCGCGCCAGCTCGTAGAACATGCGGGGGCTCACGGGCACGTTGTCGGGCACGACGCGCCGGCGCAACAGCAAGTAATTGGCCACCGTGGCAAGGCCGAAACCAGTGCACGCGCCCTCGCTGCCCTGATCCAGGATGGGCACGCCATGATCCATGTAGTCGCCCAGCGGCACGTGCGTGGGCACCTCGATCAGCGTGGGCACGTACATCAGGTCGCGGAAGTCGAGCGTATCGGGGCGTGCGTCGAGCACCCGCAGCGGTTTGGTCGTCGCCTTTGACTGGCTTGTGGTCCGCCTGGTCGCCTTGGCCTGCGTCTTTTCTTCCGTGGCCTGGGCCTCTGCATCTGCGGCGATGAGCTCGGGTCCTCGAACCAGCGCCTCGGTCGCCGCCGCGTCGGCACGCGACTTGGCACTTGCCGTTGCCCCGGAGCGGGCACCACCGGCGCTCGGGACCGGCGTGCCCGCACCCAGTACCAGTTTCCCCAACGCATAGAAGCGCTCGCGGTCGGCCGCGCCGTTCTGGCCGCCATTGATGCGCCGAGTGATTTCGGTGAAGTCGCCCATGTCCGCCAGTTGGTTGAGGCCCTTGCGCTCCCAGAAGAGTCCGGCAATGGCAAAGGCAATACCCGGCGTTGCGGCCTGGTCCGGGTTGTCCACCAGGTCCAGCCCCATCAGGTCGCCGAACGTCTTGTAGTTGGCGCGCCCGGTAATCTGGATCGGCCCGCGGCCCTTGTAGCGTCGGCCGTCGCCCGGCCCTGTATTGCCCAGCCTGCGCGCGAGATCGCTGGGCGGCTCGTAGCGCTTCTGCGCGGCGGTCGGACCCCAGATTTCCTCCATGAACTGCAGCTCGCCCGATTCGTGCGCCAGTTGCGCAAGAAACGCTGCCACGCGCAGAGGCGTGGTGATGCCGTGTGCATCCATGGCATCGTTCAGTGGCGTCAGGTACAAGGTACGCCGACGCTGCGAGGCGTTGCGCATGATCTGGGCAAGCTGGAGATCGGTCAGCATCCGGCAATTCCTTCAGGTGATGTGGCGGCGCAGCTACGTTGCGTATCCTTGCGAAAGCGCAGGCAGAATCGGTTCGCCAAAGCGTTGATCCCAACCAAGGTGCTGTTCGAAACCTTGCTTGTTGGTCTCACGATGCCGATTGCCAGCACCGGGATGTTGAGCGCAAGCACGCCGGATGCCTTCTCGTTGTCAGCGCCAACTTCGCACTGCACTCGCCTGTGGACATCTCGCAGTCATTGCTTGAGGGCAATGTTGAGCAGGACTAATCCCTTGCCGGCTCCTGGATCACCCGCAAAAAGGGTTTGCCATTTCGTTGCACGGGTCGACGGGCCGATCCAATCGGACCCGAAGCGCTGGCGCGTTCTCGGGAATCAAGCCGGACGGCATTTCACTTCCTCTGAGGGGGCCAACGCCTGACTGATCGAAATCGGCATGTACGGCATTTCCCCGCAGTTGTCAACAGACCTCAACCACGTGAAATCCAAGCCAAACCCACGCTTCAACAACATCGGACTCTTAGCCGCGACAAGCTCGGCGCGAGCGCCATCCCGGACCGAGCGTTTGGGGCCACGATTGCGCACGCCGCCTCACCTCCGACGCAACCAACGGCAACTTGACCCGACCCGATTTTGCTGCTGCCAAGGCTGCGCTTCTGGCGCTGCCCGACCCATCCGAGCTGCCGCGGGACGCTTCTGCTGGCAGAAACCGCGCCGACGCCGGTTTTTCCGGGAGCGGCCGGGCGGCACTTGCCTGCCAGAAGAAACTGGTCGATAAGGAAACGGCTTCATACCTGCTGTTTCGATGCATGCGTGCCGGAAAGACCGACCATGGATCAGACGACACCAGCGCACACACCGCGTGACGGCATTCCCGGGCACGAGAGCGAAGCACTGGTCCGTCGCCGCGCCAGCAGCGGGGTCGACGCCGAAGCACCGGTGATCGGCCTGGCCCTGTCCGGTGGCGGTGTGCGCAGCGCGACGTTCTGTCTGGGCGTGCTGCGGGCGCTGGCAAAAAACGGCGTGCTGCATCGCTTCGATTACCTTTCGACCGTGTCCGGCGGCGGCTATGCGGGATCTGCGTTTGGACGCCTGTTTGGCACCGGGGCCGGGGCCGAAGAGGTAGAGCGTGGTGTGGCCGACGACCGTTCACTGTGGCTTTGGTGGCTGCGCAGTAACGGCCGCTACCTGATTCCTTCAGGTCCGCGCGATCTGCTGCAGACCTGGGCCGGGCAGCTGCGCGGTTTCGTTGCCACCCAGTTCGAGATCACCGCGCTGATCCTGCTGCTGTCCTGCGTGATCGTCCTGCCGCACCTGTTGGGATTTCAATGGCAGTCTGCCTCGGCACCGCTGCCAACTGGCACGCTGTGGTGGGCGTTGACTCCGGTGGCTGGCTGGATCGTCATTTTCATGGCATTCGCCTATTGGTGGTCGCGCGACGCCGACGACTGGTCGGTATGGAGTGATGTCACGATCTGCGCGTCGACCTCGGTGATGGCCGTCTATCTGCTGAGCCCGCTGTGGCACAAGGCGCTGGGCGGCCATGGCGAGGTGGCGATGGCCGTGATCGGCGGGATTTTGCTGGCGGTACCGCTATCGCGGCTCTGGTTGCTGCTGCGCACGTCGCGTCCGGCCGAGGATCGGGTGCGTTACACGATCGCCCTCAGCACGTCGCTGAAATACCTCATCCTGCTGTTCCTGCTGGGCGCCGCGGATCTGCTCAGCTGGTTCCTCGCCGACCAGGTTGGCGCCACGTTCCGGCACGGCTCGGTGCTGACCAGTGCCGGACTGGCTGCGATGCTGGTCGTCGTGGCGCGATTCGCGTTGCCGCTGCTGCAGCCGCACGACCACAAGAGCAGCCTCTCGCAGCTGCCGCTGGCGCTGCTGGCGAACCTGTGCGGCCTGCTGCTGCTCGTGTTGCTGGCGCTGTTCTGGCTCAGCGCGCTGCAGTATTTCGTATTCGTCGCGCGGCTGTCGGCGCTGGATACATGGATGCACTGGCTGGCCGTGCTGGCGCCCGGGATCGGCCACCCCCCGGCGGCCGACAACTGGCTGCGCTGGTTGACCGTGGCCATCCCGAGCCTGGCCTACGTAGTGCTGACCGGCGGCAACCTGCAGATGATCAACCGCTCGTCCCTGCATGCGTTCTACCGCTCGCGTATCGCGCGAACGTATGTGTCGGTGGGCAACTACGAGGGTGCACAACAGGTTGCCGGACGCACCCGCTTTCCGATATCGCCTATGGGCACCAAGACCCGTGACAACGCCGACGCGGTGGTGAAGCTCACAGAATTGCTGCAAAGCGACGACATCGCGCTGCCCGACTACGCCCCGCATGACTACGGCGGGCCGATCCACCTGATCAACTGCTGCATCAACCAGACCATCGACGATCGCACCGACGGCTACAACGCCGACCGCAAGGGCGTTTACCTGACGGTGAGTTCGCTGGGGCTGGAAAACGGCACCCAGGCACCGCTGTTGCGTACCGGCACCGACGATCCGCTGGCAGGCAGCAGCTTGTCCCAATGGATCGCAATCTCGGGAGCGGCGGCCGGTTCGGGCATGGGTTCGATGACGCGCGCCGGCACCGCGGCGCTGTTCTTCCTGAGCGGGTTCCGGCTCGGTTACTGGTGGCGCAACACACTCAATCCGTCGCGGTTCTGGTGGTCGCGCCTGGGCAAGTCGCGCGCGGCACTGCAGGAAATGCTGGCGCGCTTTCCGGGCCTGAGCAGCCCGGTCTGGTATCTGTCCGATGGCGGCCACTTCGACAATACCGGGGTCTACAGCCTGCTCAAGCGCGAACTGAAACTGATCGTGCTGGCCGATTGCGGTGCGGACCCGAACTACGTTTTCAGCGACGTGGAAAACCTCACGCGCAAGGCACGCATCGACTTCGATGCCGATATAGAGTTCATCGACCCGGCCAGCCTGCCCGCCGATTTGCCCGACGCACTGCACGCGCGTTTCGGCACGCCCGACAGCATCATGCCCACCCCCGGCAACCAGCATCTGCTGCTGGCGCGGATCCGCTATGCCAGTGGTGCCAGCGGCTGCCTGCTGGTGGTCAAGCCGCGGCTGTATTGCGAGCTGCCGCTGGACGTGGCCGGCTACGCCGATCGCAACCGCGACTTTCCGCAGCAGAGCACCGCGCAACAGTTCTTCGACGAATCACAATGGGAGAGTTATTGCCAGCTGGGCGAAGTGCTCGGCCTGCCAATCGACGCGACCGTGCTTGACATGCTGCCCGGACTCGCTGCGGGTGGCACGGCAGTCAGTGCCAATGCCGTCTCTGCCACTGACCAGCCCAATGTGATGACCCGGCGCCAGCGCATGGGCGCCACCATCGGCGCATCGCTGAGCCTGGGCGCACTGGCCACGGTGGCTCTGACCAGCTGGCAGGCGTGGGACTCGCATCGGGCCCAGCTGGCCAGCAGCGGACGCGACGTGGAGGTGCAGCAGGGTGCGGCCGACGCAGTACAAACCGATCTCGACGCCGGCCTTGTTTACGACCCTGCCATGCACCGCAAACTCTACGCGTTGATGCGCGGCTACGACGAGGTGCGCGATTCCGAGGGAATGACGCACACGATGAACCAGCTCGCCGAGACGCTGAACCGCGCTTGCGGGCGACTGCCGGCCGACAGCGCGCTGGTCGATCGCTGCCTGGCCGACTACTCCGCGTTGCGTGGTGCAGTGACGGAGCCCACGCTCTGGCAAAAGACCATGCAGGATTACCACGACGCGGTTCCCTCGGCTCTGCCGGACGTGCTCGGACCACCATCCGGGGAGTACGCCGCCGCGTCGACCGACACTGACCAACAGATGCCCGCCGGAGCATCAATGACCAGCGCGCCGCCAGCCGCCTCAGCAAGCCCGGCAACCGCAGTCGCCGGCGGCTCCGCAGCCGCCACGCCGCTGGCCGAGGAATCCGCGACCACGGCGGGATCGACACCGCCACCCCCACCGCCGCCGGAACCGGAACCGGAGCCGCCGCCACCGATGCCCATGGCGACACCGCCGGTTGCCACAACCTTGTCGCCGGCAGACGCATCGGCGCTGACCGACGCCGCCACGCAGGCGTGCAGTGGCGCGGGCACCAGCCAGCCACAACACCTGGTCCTCTACGCGCAGATCTACGGTGAACAACAGCGCGCGCCGGCTGCCGGGCTGTTGCGGCAGTTCGCCGGCTTCGGGCTGGCCACGCCCGGCATAGAGAACGTGGTCAGTAGTGCAGCCCGTTCGGGACACGACCGGCCGGCGGCGTGGGACAAGCCGGTATTCCTCTACAGCAGCTACAGCCCGCAGGCGGCCCAATGCGCCCGCGCGCTGTCACGCTGGCTGGCCGCGCAACCGGCATTCCATGCCTCCACGCCCCGTGCGCTGGCGTTGCCGATACGCCTGCACGGCGACCCGGATGTCATCGAGTTCTGGCTGCCTGCCAGCCACCCGCAGCAGGAATAGCAAAAAGCCGGGGTCAGAGTGCACTATCGATGTGCTTTCGTGGCCGGCCGATCTTCGCCGGACCGGCGCGCCGGCGTGGTTGCGCCTCGATGGCTGTCAGGAAGCGGACGGTGCCCAACGCGTGCTGCCGCCGCAGATGCAGGGGCCTGGCCATCAGATCGTCGTCGGAAATCGCTTGGCTGACCAGCTCGCGACAGGCCGCCTGACGAGCCGACCCGTCATCGGAACGCGGGTGTGCACGCCGCAATGCCGATGTAGGGCAAGCTCCCTCATCTGTGTAGACAGCGCAGGCAGTCAGGCTCTTTGAAGACGCACGGCTGGGTCAGCTGCCCACACCTGGATGTCGGCAAGCCAGCCGCACTTCGTCAGGAAATTGCACCCTGACCCGGGTTGGGCCCAACCGGCGCCGGAGATGTCCCTGACACCTTTTTTGGGCAACGGTGTACGCTCCCTCAAACATTTGATTGTTCAGGATAGGCAGGCCCATCGGGGGGGCGGTTGCAAACGAGGTGCAGGCATGGTCGCCGCGCGCGTGTTGTGGCTCGACTACTGTTGCGCCTCGCAGCGCCAGGGCCTGTTCCAGGTCGCGCACGCTTGCAGCGATGCCCATCGGATCACATGGCCCGCGCAAGTGCTATCGACGGTCCACGCATTTGCGCCCAACGCCGTATGCATTGAGTACGACTATCCGGACCAGGCGCGCCTGCGCGCGATCCCGTTGGTGCGCCGGGCCTATCCCGCTTTGCCGGTATTGATGCTCACCGAATACCACTCCGAGGCGCTGGCGGTATGGGCATACCGACACAGGGTCTGGGACTACCGGGTCAAGCCAATTACTGATGATGTCCTGTCTCGCCTGCTCCAAAAACTATTGGACTTCGCCTGCCACACGTCGCCGCATGGATGGCTCGCTGGCGAGTTGCCATCCGACCTGATCGCACCCTCGGGCCACTTGCGCAAGCCACTCGTGGCCGCGCCGCGCACCGCGTCGGCAACTGCCTTTGTGAGCGAGCACTACGGAGAGGTCATTCGGCTCGAGACCATGGCTCGGCTTTGCCACCTTTCCGAATCGGAATTCAGCCGTGTGTTCCATCACGAGCATGACGTGTCGTTCCGGCGATTCCTGCTGAACTACCGGATCGCGATGGCCCGCGATTTCCTGGCCGAGCCCGACGTGTCCGTCTCGCAAGTCGCCTATGCCGTCGGTTTCAACGACCTGTCGCACTTTGGGCGCACGTTCCGGCGTCTTGTCGGAGAGCCGGCTACGTGTTACCGCCAGCGCGTCAGGACCACGGGACAGGATCCGACACCGCCAATTGACCGGACGCGCAAGAAACCTCCATTTTAGTGCAGATAGATCATAACGCTGAGTCAGCGGGTCGCGAGATGCTTTCCATTCCATCGCTTGCGCAGGACCGCAGGGCTTCTCATCCCTGGACGCGAAGCAACGCCTGGGACCCAGTGCCCTGATACATCAACCTGTTGCGCAAAAGGCGCTGAGACCTGGCTTGCGCCGGTACGGTACGACACAAATAGGGTTGATCAATGTTCCCTTGGGATAATGGAAAACCCGCGGAGGGTGTCATGTTTCAGAACATTTCCCGTTTTTACGTTGCATGCGCGGTGTTTGTGTTCCTTGCGTTCCTGGGCACCGAGGCCTTGGCGTCGGAGAACGGGAACCACGCCAAGGATTGGACCAAGGGACAGACCATACACGTATTCGTGGACCCCATACCGAAGGGCGCTCCTGCAGGTACGACGGAAGCGGTGGCCGAAGCCATCAAAGGATGGAATGACGCTCAAGCACCATTTGGTGGTTTGAAATTGGTGACTGGAGGGGCTGACAAGAACAACTCGGAAATTCACATAGTCTGGAGGAAAAACCTGGGTGATTGGGGCCAAACCATTTCAGTCAAGCAACATGATCGTGGATTCGAAAAAGAGACCGTTACAGTGGGCATAAAGTATGGCCATGGGCTTGAGGCGAAGGCCATCACCAGGATCCTGATGCACGAGTTGGGCCATGCCGAAGGACTGGGTCATTCTGCTGAATCTTCTCTTATGAAAAAGGACGCTTATAGCAGCAATCCTGGACACGCCGCCTCAGTCAAAGATTTGAACAGTGCGGACCCGGTCACGCAGCCCACGGCTGATGACAAAGCGGGAAAGAAGGCTCTTTGGGGAACAGTTGCGAAGCGCAGCAAGTCAGACGCGACGAGCGGCTCGCTCTTTGATGGTCTCTTGTGGAATTATTCTTATACTCTTCAGGGATTGCTCGAGGCGGGCCTGACGGACCCAGTTACGGAATTCACGTTGGACTTGCCGGCAAGGGTAGGAGAAAGTGATTTCACCGTGACCGTGCTCCCAACCGGATGGGGTTGGGATTTTTACAGTGGCCTTGTCGCCTCCGCCGGTACAGGCTTTGATGATGGGGAGAGATCCTCTCCCTCACTTCTCAGCTTTTTTGCCCTTGGCCCCGGATTCGGGATCGCCCCAGGCGACGAATTAGATTTTGGTATTTCCAGCTTGCTAGCGCCAGCAAGCTCCAGGGCATTTACCAACTCCCCAAGCTTCGATTCCGATGAATTTGTGGTCTTGGCGCCATCAGTTGTGTCCGAGCCAAGTACGCTGGTTCTCTTCCTTGCTGGCGTGCTCGGCATATTATTGGTGGCTCCCAAGACACCTCGCCCCCGAGTAACAATGCGCAGAGCTTGTGGGTTGCTGATCAACACGTAGGCGTGCAGCACGCACGCGAAAGCAAGGGTCAAATTCGACTTTCAGGAAAGTGCACTCTCAACCCTGCTTTGCTTGCCCCTGCTTTTGCCGTTCTCCGCGCGCGGGCCGCGTGGCGCGCGTTTCCTGTGTCGAGTTATCTTACACAAATTCCCTGGGGCCAGTTCGTGGATATTGCGTGGAAAACCAACCGGCATGATGATCTACGGACGTCGAGCTTCGAAATGGAGTGTCGGGAAGGCTTACAGGTTTACAAAATCGGGCACGCACACAGAATGCAAAAGCGTTTACAAACAGTAA
>JBDTIE010000106.1:0-4171 GCA_039936515.1 Rhodanobacter sp.
GTGCATTGCAGCCTGGCGAGGTGCTGGTCGATGTCGCCATTGAGGACGACGGCCTGGCCGCCTACCGCGTGGGGACGGAAGGATTCGAGGTTGTTTTCGAGCCGATGGACGTTGCCACCCTGGCTGCACCCGAATTGGTCGACGTGCGCCAACGCCAGCCCATGCTGCTGGCCCTGGTTCGCACCCATGCCGGGCTGGCGCAATGGGCCACGCGAGTGACATCGGACTGGGCGCATGGACGCAATCTGCTGCTGGTGCCTGACGGACCGCTGTACAACTTGCCGCTGCACGAGATCCGCATTGGCGATAACCCGTGGCACACACGCCAGCCCATCGGCTTGCTGCCGTGTGCCGCATGGCTGCTGCGCGCGGCGCGGATGCAGTCCAGAGCCTGCCTCGTCGCCGGCAACTCCGCCGGCGACCTGCACGGCGCCGAAAGTGAATGCGCGGCCGTCGCCAACGAATTGGGCACCACCGCGCTCACTGGTGCGCGCTGCAGCCGTGCCGCGTTGGAGACCGCCCTGCAAAGTGGCCCGCTGGACATCGTGCATCTGGCGGTGCACGGCCGCGGTGACACGCAGCAGGGCGTGCGCGCCAGCCTGCTCCTGGCCGACGGCCTGGACGGCACCGAGTGGGTGCCGTTCGAGGCGCTGGCGCAGCGCCAGTGGCAAGCCAATCTGGTGGTGCTGTCCGGCTGCAGCACCGGCGTGAGCGGACCACTTCACGGCCATGAGATGGTCAGCGTTGCGCGCGCCGCGCTCGAGTCTGGCGCGGCCAGCGTGTTGGCCAGCCTGTGGCCGGTGGCCGACCAGGCGGCGGCCGCATTCATGGTTGCCTTCCACGAGTCGGTGGCACAACAACGCCGACACGGTGATTGCGACCTGCGCATGGCGCTCGATGAGGCCCGACGATCCGTGCTCACGCAAGGGTTGCCACCCGATGAGATCGGTCAACCCCGGGACGGACGTGGTGTTGACCCCACGGCGCGTGGCACGGCCGTCGCCACATCTCAGGCCGTTGCCGGCGATGGCCTGGATGCCGTCGCCGCGTTCGTGCTGATCGGGCGACCGACGCTGGATCGCCAAGGTCTGCCGGAGGAAGCAACGCCGGCGGGGCTCGCCGGACGGCCAGATTGACCGGTGCAGGTCATCACGGCGGCCAATCCACAGTTCGCCGCGCAACCTCTAGCGCCGCATAGAGCGCGTCAACCAGGCAAGCGAGAGGAACTTGCTGGCGTTGACCCGGCAAAAGCGCTTCAGCGCGTGCGTGATGCCGGTTGCGCCAGCAGATTGCGCAGGCGCTGCGCCTTGGCGTCACGAAACACAGGTAACCCCAGCGGCATGGTTTCCTGCGCGGCTCCGGGTTGTGCCGTGTAGCTGCCGAACAGGCGATCCCACCAGGAGACGTGGAAGCCGAAGTTGGTGTCGTGCTCGGTGCGCAAGACCGAGTGATGGATGCGATGCATGTCCGGTGTCACGAAAACCCAGCGCAAGCGCGCATCCAGCCACACCGGGAGGCGCAGGTTGGCGTGAGTCATCAACGAGAAACTGCTCAGCACGATTTCAAACACCACCACCACCGCCGGGCCAGCGCCCAGCAGCATCACGGTGGCGATTTTCACGCCCATCGAGAACAGAATTTCCAGCGGGTGAAAGCGCACGCCCGAGCTCACATCCAGGGCGAGGTCGGTGTGATGGACGCGATGCAGTCGCCACAGGAACCCGACGCGGTGCATCAGCCGGTGCTGCGCGTAGATCACCAGATCCAGCATCACGAAGGCGATCGGCGCGGCGATCCACGCCGGCAACTGCAACAGATGCAGTACACCGAAGCTGTTGCTCTGCGCCCAGATAGCTGCATCCACCGCCAGCCATGGCAGCAACAGGCGCAGGCACAGCGTGTTGATCACGCCCAGGCCCAGGTTGACTCGCCAGCGCCGGCTTCGGCGCGGCGTGGCGACATGTTTTGGCCAGTACCACTCCGCGACCCCCAGCACGGCGAGCAGTGAAAGAAACAACAGCAGGCGGAGCAGGGTGTCAGTCATGGTCTGGACGGATCGCTCCAGCATTCGGCGCCGCCGCGCCGGAAACGGGTACGGACTTCAGTCTGGCATCTTCGCGCCCAGCAAGCGCAGGACTTCGCGTGCGCTGCGGATGCGGTCAGCCGGTTCGGGCAGGTCGAGCGTGATGCGCAGCTTGTCCTGGCCGTCGAGCTTGTACACGCGCGGCAGGTTCTGGATCAACTTGATGATGATGTGGGGGTCCACCATCGGATTCTCGCGGAAGGAAATACGTCCACCGGCGGCGCCGAAGTCCAGCTTGCGGATGCCCAGCGGCGTGGCCAGCAAACGCAGCGAGGCGACCGCGAACAACTGCCTGGCGGCATCCGGCAGCAAGCCGAAGCGGTCGATCATCTCCACCTGCAGATCGCGCAAGGCATCTTCGTCCTGCGCGCTGGCGATGCGCTTGTACAAGGTCAGCCGGGTGTGCACGTCGCCCAGGTAGTCGCTGGGAATCAGCGCCGGAGTGTGCAGGACCACTTCGGCTTCGTGATCGCTGCCCAGGTCGAAATCCGGCACCTTGCCCGATCGCAGCGCACGCACCGCGCGGTCCAGCAGCTCGGTGTACAGGCCGAAGCCAATCGATTGGATCTGCCCGGACTGCTCGTCACCCAGCAGCTCGCCCGCCCCGCGGATTTCCAGGTCATGCGTGGCCAGCGTGAACCCGGCGCCCAGTTCCTCCAGCGACGCCAGTGCCTCCAGCCGCTTCTGCGCGTCGGCCGTGATCGATTTGCGATCGGGCACGACCAGATAAGCGTAAGCGCGGTGGTGCGAACGGCCGACGCGTCCGCGCAACTGGTGCAGCTGCGCCAGGCCGAAGCGGTCGGCGCGGTCGATGATGATGGTGTTGGCGGTGGGGATGTCGATGCCGGTCTCGATGATGGTGGTGCACACCAGCACATTGAAACGTTGGCGATGGAAATCAGCCATTACGCTTTCCAGTTCGCGCTCGGGCATCTGGCCGTGTGCCACGCGGATGCGCGCTTCGGGCACCAGCTCGCCCAGTTCGCGCACCACACGCTCGATGCTCTGCACCTCGTTGTGCAGGAAATACACTTGGCCGCCGCGTGCCAGTTCGCGCTGCAATGCCTCGCGGATGGTGGCCGGGTCCCAGGCGGAAATGAACGTGCGCACGGCGGTGCGGTGTTCGGGCGGGGTGGCGATTAGTGACAGGTCGCGCAGCCCGCTCATGGCCATGTTCAATGTGCGCGGAATCGGTGTGGCGGTCAGGGTCAACAGGTCCACTTCGGCCCGCAGCTTTTTCAGCTGTTCCTTTTGACGAACGCCGAAACGCTGCTCTTCATCGACCACCACCAGGCCGAGGGTCTTGAACTTGACGTCCGGCATGAGCAGCTTGTGCGTGCCGACGATGACGTCAATCTGTCCGTCTGCCAGACGTTTGAGCGCGTCGGTGACTTCCTTCTTCGACTTGAAGCGCGAGAGCACGTCCACGCGCACCGGCCAGTCGGCGAAGCGGTCGGCGAAGTTGCCGTAGTGCTGCTGCGCCAGCAAGGTGGTGGGCACCAGTACCGCCACTTGCTTGCCGGCAGTGGCGGCAGCAAAGGCCGCGCGCAGCGCCACCTCGGTCTTGCCGAACCCGACGTCGCCGCAGATCACCCGGTCCATCGCCCGCGGCGCGGCCAGGTCGTCGAGCACCGCGTTGATCGCGCTTTCCTGGTCGGGCGTTTCCTCGAATGGAAAGCTGCGCCCGAAGGCCTCCACCAGCGCCCGGTCAATCACCAGCGCCTGGCCACCGCGTGCCTCGCGCTGGGCATAGATCCCCAGCAGTTCGGCGGCCACGTCGCGTACCTGTTCGGCAGCCTTGCGCTTGGCGCGTTCCCACGCGTCGCCGCCGAGCGAATGCAATGGTGCCAGTTCCGGCGTGGTGCCGCTGTAGCGACTGACCAGCCCAAGTTGCGCCACGGGCACGTACAGCTTGTCGCCCTTGGCGTACTCGATGGTGACGAACTCGCCGGTCATGCCGCCGACGTCCATCGACACCAGGCCTTGGTAGCGCCCGACGCCGTGGTCGACGTGCACGATCGGCGCGCCGGGCGTGAGTTCGGTCAGGTCGCGGATGATGCTTTCCGGGTCGCGTGCGGCGCCGCGCCG
>JBDTIE010000107.1:0-2768 GCA_039936515.1 Rhodanobacter sp.
CACCACCACCGCGACATCCGGCCTGGTGGTGAAGTCGCCCGCAACATTCAGCTCGGCGGATCCGCCCGCCGCGCGCGCCGTCTCGGCGATGGCGGAGAAGATCGACTGGCCATGCGGAAAGTCGGCATTGGTGTTGCCCGTGCCCTGCCAGGTCAGCGACCAGCCGCCGGCCTGGTTGGCGATGCTGTCGGCACTCTTGCCCACGACCAGCAACTTCATGCCCGGCTTGAGCGGCAACACGTCGTGGTTGTTCTTCAGCAGCACCAGCGATTCGCGCACCGCGCGCCGTGCCAGGTCACGGCTTTGCAGCAGACGCGCGTCGCCGGCGCCGGCCCGTTCCGACGGGCGCCGATCGAAGTCGCGCAGCCGCAACTTGGCGCGCACGATGCGGCTGACCGCGTCGTCGATGCGCGCCATAGGAATCTGCCCGTCTTGCACCTGGCGCATCGTATTGACGATGAACGCGCGCCAGTCGTCGGGCACCATCACCATGTCGATGCCGGCGTTGATCGCCTTTGGGCAACTGGCGTTGCTGCAGCCGGGCAACTGGCCGATGGCGTTCCAGTCGGAGACGATGAAACCGGCAAAGCCCATCTTGTCCTTGAGCGCGCCGGTCAGCAGCTCGCGCGCGCCGCTCATCTTGCCGTGATCGACGCCGGCGGCCACGTCATCCCAACTGTTGTATGAGGCCATCACGCTCTGCACGCCGGCCTCGAGCGCGCCGTAGTAACCGGCGCCATGCACGTTGATCATGTCCGCCCGGCTGACCTGTGCCTGGCCCTGGTCCTTGCCGTGCGCGGTCGCGCCGTCACCGATGAAATGCTTGGCCGTGGCCAGCACGTTGTGCGCGCCGAAGTCGCCCTGCAGGCCACTGACGTAGGCGCGCGCGTACTCGCGCACCAGCGGCGCATTGGAGGAAAAGCTTTCGTATGTCCGGCCCCAGCGCGCGTCCTGCGCCACCGCCACGGTCGGGGCGAAGACCCAGTCGATGCCGGTGGCACGCACCGCGCGCGCGGTGGCCACGCCGATGTCGTGGATCAGCGCGGGGTCGTGCGCCGCACCCAGGCCAATGTTGTGCGGAAATAGCGTGGCGCCGAACACGTTGCTGTGACCATGCACCGCGTCTGTGCCCCAGATCAGCGGCACCTTGATGGACGCATCGGTGGTCATGGAGGCGTCGTGGTAGCGGTCTGCCAGCGCCAGCCAGTCGCGCACCCCGGCGTGCTTGTCCAGCCCCGGCCAGGAGCCGCCGCCATTGAGCACCGAACCGATGTAGTAGCGCGTGACCTCCTCGGGCGTGATCGACTTGATCTCGGCCTGGGTCATCTGCCCGATCTTCTGCGCCAGAGTCATGCTGGCGACGATGGCATGCACGCGCGCGCCCAGCGCCGGGTCAGCCGGCAGCACGCTTTGGATGGCCGGCCAATCGGCGTAGCCGGCGGAGGCCGGCTGTGGCTGACTGCGGCTCGCATGTGCGGACGCAGTCCCGGCGCCCACGCTAACGCCTGTCACCACCAACACCAGACAAACCAGCCCCAGCCATCGTGTACACACCATCGTCGTCTCGCTCTGTCGCAACCGCGCAGCGCGCAGTTGTATCCGCGCGCCGCATCCGCAACGCGCGATACCCAACCATCGCACAACCTTGCACGTTACAGCTTGTAGTTGATGCCAAACAGCACGCTGCGTCCCCAGGTGTCGTATTCCAGCGGACGGGTAAGGGGCACATTATTGGGCAAGGTGGCCACCTGCACCGTCGAATCCGACGAATTGCTCAGGTTGTTGACCTGCAACAGCAGCGACAGGCCGTCCCAGCGCCCGCCGGAAAACGCATAGCCCAGCTGCAGGTCGGTCTGCCGGTTGGCCAGCACCTTGGTGTAGCCCAGCTGGTCGAACAAGGCCACCGCCTCGCCGGTGAACGATGAACGGTAACGCTCGGCCACGCGCAGCGAGAACCCGTAACGCTCGTAGAACAGCGCCAGGTTGGCCACCTTGCGCGACAGCCCGGGCAAGGTCTTGGGCCCACCAGGGATCGCGGAAATGGAATTGAGCGGGATGGAGCTGTTGGTCAGCGAGAAGTTGGCCTGCGCACCAAAGCCTTCCAGCGCGGGTGAAAACAGCCCGCCTTCCAGTGCGCCGGACAGCTCCAGCCCGTCCATCTTGCCGCCCGTACCGTTTTCCGGCGTGGTGAACGAGCCGATGTTGCTGGTCGGCACCAGCGTCGGCGTGTCGTTGGTGTAGTTGGAAAAGTCGTAGTCCAGCACGGTCTGGTTGTAGATGTAATTGAGCAGGTTCTTGTGGAACACCGCCGCGGCGACGTAACTGGCCTTGCCGAAGTACTTCTCCCACGACAGGTCGGTGCCCACGGCGACATACGGCCGCAGCTGCGTGTTGCCGCCACTGCCAGACCACAGCACCTGGCCGGCGCCAGGGCCGTCGGTGATCTTGGACACACCCGCGGAGGTGGCGACCTTCTCGTCATCGATGCGCCCGCGCGCCATGGTCTTGGCCAGGCCAAAACGCAGGTATTGGCGGTCGCCGATTTGAGCCACCAGATTCAGACTCGGCAGTACGTTGTTGTACGATGTTCCGTCCTTGATCGTGCCTACCAGAGTGTCGCCATCGGTTTGCAGGGCGTTCGACGATTGCTCCGTATGCACGAACTGCACGCCGGCGTGGCCGCACAGCGGGATGCCGAACAGTGTCGTTTCGATATCGAACTTGGCATAGGCCAGCGGGACCTTTTCTTCTACCGTGTAGTTGCGGCT
>JBDTIE010000108.1:0-6622 GCA_039936515.1 Rhodanobacter sp.
TCCACACGCTTGTCGACCATTGGGTCACCCGCTACGGCGTGGACGAAGTGCGCCAGTGGTTTTTCGAGGTGTGGAACGAACCCAACCTCGATGCATTCTGGACTGGTGGCCAGGACGGGTACTTCGAGCTGTACCGAACCACCGCCACGGCAATCAAGGCGGTCGACGCGCAACTGCGCGTGGGCGGACCGGCCACCGCCAGCGACGGCTGGATCAAGGACTTTGTGGATTTCTGCGAGCGCGAAGGCCTGCCGGCGGACTTCATCTCCACCCATCACTATCCCACCGACGCGCTGGGCAAACCCGGCGATGACACCGAAAAGCAACTGTCGCTGGCGCCGCGCGACGTGCTGCTGGAGCGTACCCGGCACACGGTGGAGGCGGCACGCGGCAAACCGGTGTATTACACCGAGTGGAGCAGCTCATCCAACCCGTTTTTCCATCGCCACGACGAACCGTATGCCGCCGCTTTCATCCTGAAGAATTTCCTGGACGTGGCAGACCTGGTGAAGGGCTACAGCTACTGGACGTTCTCCGACATCTTTGCGGAGAACTACTTCTCCTCGGTGCCCTTCCACGGCGGCTTCGGTCTGTTGACCATCCACGGCATCGCCAAACCGAGCTACCGCGCATTCCAGCTGCTGCATCGCCTTGGCCACGAGCGGCTGTCGCTCACCGGCACGCACGCCACGGTCGATGCCTGGGTCGTGCGCGACGGGCGGCGTGTCGTCGTGCTGCTGGTCAACCGCGCGTTTCCAGGTCGCCCGATCGAACGCCAGACGGTCAGCGTGCGCCTGCGCACGCCGGACAAACCCGTGATCGCATGGCTGGAGCGGATCGATGAGGATCACTGCAACCCGCGGCGATTGTGGGAGGCACTGGGCAGTTCGCCCTACCCCGACCCGGCCGAGTTGGCCGCGTTGCACGCAGCCTCCGAACTGCGCCGCGAGGTGATCAGCGTGCAGGACACCCATGACGGCGTCATTTTTCACCTGGACGTGCCGCGCGATGGCATCGCCTGCATCACGCTGGAATTTGCCCGGTGAGCAGCGCTGCCACACCAGCGTGCGCGGCGCCGGCCACCATCAGCTTGAGCGCGGAGGACTCGGCGCTGCTGGAGCGCGTCCAGCGCGATTCGTTTCATTTCTTCAGCGTATACGTCAATCCCGACAACGGGCTGGTGGCGGACTCCAGTCAGGCCGAAAGCCCGTGCAGCATCGCCGCGGTCGGTTTCGCGCTTTCGTCCTATCCGGTCGCGGTCGAGCATGGCTGGATGAGTCGCGCACAGGCACTGGACCGCACGTTGGCCGCCCTGCGTTTCTTCGACGCCGCGCAGAAGGATGGCGAACTCAACGCGACCGGCTACAAGGGCTTCTTCTTCCACTTCCTGCACATGGCCAGCGGACAGCGCATGTGGCAGAGCGAACTGTCGGTGATCGACACCGCGCTGTTGCTGTCCGGCATGCTGCTTGCCGCCCGCTATTTTTCCGGCAGCGATGGACTGGAGCAGGAGGTGCGCACGCGCGCGGTCGCCATCTATAGCCGCGTCGACTGGCCATGGATGCAGAACGGCGGCGCCGCGTTTGCACTGGCGTGGACGCCGGAGAAAGGCTTCGGCCGGCATCGCTGGGTCGGCTACAGCGAAGGCTTGATCGTGTACGTGCTTGCGCTCGGTTCGCCGACCCACCCGGTAACGCCTGCGGCGTACGCGCAGTGGCTGTCCGGCTATCGCTGGAAGCGCGTCTACGGCTTGTCGTATGTGTACGCCGGGCCGTTGTTCATTCACCAGTTCTCGCACCTGTGGATTGATTTTCGCGGCATTCGCGACGCCTACATGCGCGACAGGGACCTGGACTATTTCGAGAACAGTCGTCGCGCCACATGCGTGCATCAGGAATACGCCCGTCGCAACCCAAAGAAGTTCCGCAACTATCACGGCCTGTGCTGGGGTCTGACGGCCAGCGATGGACCCGGTCCCTTGCGCGAGCGCGTCCACGGTCGTGAGCGCAAGTTTCTGGGTTACCGTGCGCGCGGCGCGCCCTACGGACCGGACGACGGCACCGTCGCGCCGTGGGCGTCGATCGCGTCATTGCCGTTCGCACCGGACATCGTCATGCCCACGCTCAAGTATCTGGCCGCGCTGACCTATGACGAAGACAACGCATTCGGCTTCACCGCATCGTTCAATCCGACGATGGCGCCACGGCACGACGACATCGGTTGGCTGTCGCCATCACATTTTGGTCTCAACCAGGGGCCCATCGTGGTGATGATCGAGAACTACCGCAATGACTTCGCCTGGGCGCTGATGCGCGGTTGCCCGTATATCCGCCGCGGCCTCGAACGTGCGCACTTCAGCGGTGGCTGGTTGGTCGCCGAACGCATCACGCGGTGAACCCAGCGCGCCGGATTGTGGTCAGTACGCCGTGCACCTGGCCGCGCCGTTGCAGCGCATTCGAACGCCGGCAGCCAGCAACACCGGGCGCCTGGCCAGTGCTGACGACACGCCGCGAGCAAACATCGGAGAACACACATGAAGACATGGCTGCAATCGCGAAACCTGGAGGGCAAGGTCGTCGTCGTTACCGGCGCGTCGGCGGGCGTCGGCCGCGCGACCGCGATCGAATTCGCCAAGCGCGGCGCGCACGTCGCACTGCTCGCGCGCGGCCGCGAAGGACTGGATTCGGCGCGGGCCGAGATTGAACTCGCCGGAGGTCGCGCCTGGACCTACGCGCTGGACGTGGCCGATGCCGCCGCGGTGGAAAACGCCGCCTCTGCCATCGAGCAGGCGCTGGGCCCGATCGACATCTGGGTCAACAACGCGATGGTCACCATCTTTGCCCCGTTCAAGGACATCTCCGCTGAGGAGTTCAAGCGGGTCACGGAGGTGACCTACCTGGGCAATGTCAACGGCACCATGGCCGCGCTCAAGCGCATGCTGGCGCGCGACCGCGGCGTGATCGTGCAGGTGAGCTCGGCGCTGGCGTATCGCAGCATCCCGCTGCAGTCGGCCTATTGCGGAGCCAAGCATGCAATCACCGGCTTCACCGATTCGCTGCGCAGTGAGCTGCGGCACGACCACAGCAAGGTGCGCATCACCGCGGTGCAACTGGCTGCGATGAACACGCCACAGTTCGGCTGGGCGCTCAACCGCATGCCGTGCAAACCGCAACCGGTACCGCCGATCTTCCAGCCCGAGGTGGCCGCGCGCGCAATCGTCTGGGCCAGTTGTCACCATCGCCGCCAGGTGGCCGTGGGCGCGCCGACCCTGCTCGCCGAATGGGCGCAGAAGATCGCCCCGGGCATGGTGGATAAGTATCTTGCGCGCACCGGCTACCGCGGCCAGCAAATTGCCGATGAACCGGACAACCACCACCGACCGAACAATCTGTTTGAACCGGTGACCGGCGACCCGGGCACGCATGGCCGCTTCGGTGCGCGCGCGCAGGCGCGCAGCGTCGAGGTGTGGGCGGTCGAGCAACGGGCGTGGCTGTTGCTTGCCGGCATGGGCGTCGCCGCGGCCTTGTGGGCCGGTGTGCGTCGTGCGCGGCGCTGACCATGCGCGGCCATGAGTACCTTTGCACCGAAACACGGCGGTGCAGGCCTGTCGGCAAAGTCCGCCGGCGACGGGCGCACGCCCGCCCGCTGGCTACGCTGGGCGGCGCGCTGCGGGTTTGTCGCCGAGGGCCTGGTGTATGTGCTCATTGGCGGGTTGGCCCTGCTCGTCGCGTTCGAGCCGGGTCAGCGCCCGCAAGGTTCGAAAGGTGCGTTGGTGCAGCTCGGCGACGCACCACTGGGCAGGATGATGTTGGCAGTACTGGCCGCCGGCTTGGCGGCGTTTGTCTTGTGGCAGTGCGCACAGGCACTGTTCGACCCGGAACATCGGCACGAGCGCTGGAGTCCCCACCGCGTGGTCGCACGGCTGGGCTGCCTGTTGAACGCGGCACTGCACGCGGTGTTGGTGGGCTATGCGGCATGGCACGTACTGAGTGCCGCAGGCGGCCCCGATCACGGCAGGACGCAGGCGCAATGGACCGCGCGCGTGATGCAGTTGCCACTGGGGCGCTGGGCGGTCGCGCTGACCGGAGTCGGCATCGTGGCATTCGGGATGTTCCAGTTCTATCGCGCTGCCACCGGCGTCAGCGACAAGGATATGGACTTGAGCCAGACACGACTGCGTTTTGCGCTGCTGACGCTGGGCGTGACTGGATGCGTGGCGCGCGGCGTCGTGTTTGCGCTCATCGGTGTGTTTCTCGTACACGCCGCCTGGCGCTACGACGCGACCCAAGCCACCGGCGTCGCCGGTGCGCTGTCGGTGTTGAAGGCCCAGCCCGGTGGCTCATGGCTGCTTGGCGCGGTGGCGTCCGGTCTGGTCGCCTATGGACTGTTTCAAATTGCCAAGGCGCGCTTTCGCGTCATTCATTCCACGTGAGTGCCCACGCTCCGGGCGCTGGCGGCAACGCAGGGAGTGGCGCATGAGCACGGATCACTACGACGTCATCGTGGTCGGCACCGGCCCTGGCGGCGCCGCGCTGGCGCAGCGGCTGGCGCCGAGCGGCAAGCGCATTCTGCTGGTCGAACGCGGTGACTACCTGCCGCGGTCACAGGCCAACTGGGACGCCAAGGCGGTGTTCGTCGACGCCGCTTATCAGGCGTGCGAAACCTGGTACGACAAGGACGGACAACCGTTTCGCCCCGGCCTGCACTATTTCGTCGGCGGCAATTCCAAGGTCTATGGCGCCGCGCTGTTCCGCTTGCGCGAGCGCGACTTCGAAGCAGTGCAGCACAGTGACGGCATCTCCCCGGCATGGCCACTGCCGTACGCGGCGTTTGCGCCGTATTACACGCAGGCAGAGCGCGTGTTCCACGTGCACGGCCAGCGCGGAGAAGATCCGCTGGAGCCCGCATCGACGGATGCGTACCCGTACCCGGCCGTGGCGCACGAGCCGCGCGTGCAGACGCTCAGCGACAACTTCGCGCGTGAGGGGCTGCACCCGTTCCATCTGCCGCTGGGCGTCCTGCTCGATGAAGTTGACGGCGTGGCGACGCCGACCAGCCGCTGGTTTCGCAATGACACCTTTGATGGCTTCCCGTGCCTGCTCAACGGCAAGGCCGACGCGCAGGTCATGTGCGTGGACCCGATGCTGGCCGCGTATCCCAATGTCACGCTGCTGACCAACGCCTGTGCCAGCCGTCTGCATACCGACGCCTCCGGTCGCAGCGTGAGCGCGGTGGAAGTGTTGCGCCACGGCAAGCACGAGCGCTACAGCGCGGACATCGTGGTGGTGGCGTGCGGCGCATTGAGCTCGGCGCTGCTGTTGCTGCGCTCGGCGAATGACCATCATCCCCATGGGTTGGCCAACGGTTCGGACCAGCTTGGCCGCAACTACATGCGCCACAACCAGTCGGTGCTGATGGCGCTGGCGCGCGAACCAAACGACACGGTGTTCCAGAAGACCCTTGGCGTAAGCGACTTTTATTTCGGCACCGACGACTGGGAATATCCGCTGGGTCTGATCCAGATGATGGGCAAGTCGCATGCCGCGCAGATTCGCGCCGAAGCGCTGCCGGACTGGCTGGACTGGGTGCCAAAGATGCCATTTGAATTGATGGCACGTCATGCGCTGGATTTCTGGCTGATGAGCGAGGACCTGCCGCGGCCGGAGAACCGGATCCGCGTTGACGCCGACGGTCGCGTGGTGCTGGAACTGACGCAGAACAACATGCAGGCGCACCAGCATCTGCGCGCCAAGCTCGAACAGCTGATGGACGCCGCGCAAGCGCATCCGCACCTGCTGGAGCGCAAACTTTACCTGGGCAAGGGCATCCCCATCGGCGGCACGGCGCACCAGGCCGGGACCGCGCGCTTTGGCACCGACCCGGCCACCTCGGTGCTTGATCTTGATTGCAAGGCGCACGAGCTGGACAACCTGTATCTGGCCGATGCGAGCTTCTTCCCGTCCATCGGCGCGGTGAATCCGACCCTGACCATCATCGCCAACGCACTGCGCATGGCCGACATCATCGCCAGGCGGCTGGGCGTCAGCGCAGGCAGCAGCGAGGATCAGGCATGAGCTGGTGGAACCTCGCCGCCGTCCCGCTGCTGGCACGCATCTGCCTGGTCGTGCTGTTTCCGTTCAGCGCAATGGACAAGATCCTTTACTGGAAAGACGCATTGAAGCAGGCGCAGTCCTCGTTCTTGCCCGGCGGCGCGTTGCTGGTGGTCATCGCCATCGTGATCGAACTGGTTGCTCCCGCCTGCATCTTGTTTGCCTGGCACGACCGCCTGGCCGCGTTCGCGCTGGCCGGCTTTTGCGTGGTGACTGCGGTGCTGTACCACCCGTTCTGGTCGTTCTCCGATTTCTGGACGCCGGGCGAGAGCAAGGGACGGCGCCACTTCTGGGATTTCCTGAAGAATTTCGGCCTCGCTGGCGGCCTGCTGCTGGTGGTGGTCATGGCCGGCTTTGCGCCAGCCACCGGAGTGATCGACCAACCGCTGTCCTCCACCCCAACCGCCGCCGCGCCCGTCGCCGTGGACGGCGCGATCTCATCCCACAGGAGTACGCCATGACCGACGCCACCACCCCCACGCTCGCCTATTGGCATCTGCACACCGATGCGG